>SXHP01000297.1 GCA_005773165.1 Sphingomonadales bacterium
GAGCGGGTCGAGGCGGCCGTGGCCGACTTCCCCATCCGCGGGCCGAGTCGGCCGGCGGACGGCGATGAAGGAGCTGACATCGCCGAGAGCGAGCTGATCGAGGTGGTCTATGGCTGGACGAATTGCGCCGAAACGTTCCCTGACGATTACAGGAATGTTGCATCGCGCCGCCAACGCGCGCAAACAACTGGGCGATGACACGTCCCCAACCGGATGGATCGCGCGACCTCCGGATCGAGGATCCTTCGAACCTCTGGCTGATACACCCAGCCGGCCGCGCGCTGCTGCCGCATGCGGTGCGCCTGCGCGTGTCCGCCAACGCCGTGTCGGTCACGGGCCTGTTGCTCGGCGCGGGCGCCGCCGCCGCCTACGCCCAATGGGATGACTGGCGCTTCGCGTTCCTCGGGCTGGCCCTGTCGGTCGGCTGGCTCGTCGCCGACGGGCTCGACGGGATGGTCGCGCGGGCGACCGGCACCGCCAGCGCGCTCGGCCGCTTCCTCGACGGGCTGTGCGATCACGGCGTCTTTCTCCTCATCTACCTGACGCTCGCCGCCAGCGTCGGCACCGCGGAGGGCTGGGGGCTGGCAATCGCCGCCGGGGTCGCCCACGCCGTGCAGTCCAACCTCTACGAGGGCGAACGCGCCCGGTTTCAGCGCCGGGCGCGCGGGAACGCGCAGCCCGTGCCGCCGCCGGTTCAGGGCAACGCGCTGGTTCGCGCTTACGACACGCTGTCGACAAGCCTCGACCGGGCGGCCCTGCGCTTCGAGCGCCGCATGGCGCGCGACGCCGATCCGCTCGCGTTCGGCCGCGCCTATGCTCAGGCCGCCGCGCCGGTCATGAAACGAATGGCGTGGCTTTCCGCCAACGTCCGCGTCCAGGCGATCTTCCTCGCCTGCCTCCTCGGCGATCCGCAGCTCTTCTGGGCGTTCGAGATCGTCGTACTTTCCGCAATCGCCGCGATCACCATCGTGCGCCACCGCGCCGTCGAGCGCGCGCTGGCCGGCGACGTCCCATTCCCTGCGGCCGGAAGGCGAGTCGCAGGCATCATCACCAAGGAACAGGGTCACCGATGAACACCAACATCCGGATCGCCGTCGTCGGCATCGGCAACTGCGCGAGCTCGCTCGTGCAGGGATTGGAGCATTACCGCGAAGGCACCAACGACGTGATCGGCCTCATGCACTGGGAAGTCGCCGGTTATCGGCCGAGCGACATCAAGGTCGTCGCCGCCTGGGACGTCGACAGCCGCAAGGTCGGCAAGGACGTGGCGGAGGCGATCTTCGCCAAGCCGAACTGCACCGCGGTGTTCGCCGCCAACGTCCCCGCGACTGGCACGATCGTCCGCATGGGCAAGGTGCTGGACGGCGTCGCCGATCATATGGCGGACTTTAACGACGACCGCACCTTTATCGTCGCGAACGACCAGCAGCCGACCAAGGACGAGGTCATCGCCGAGCTGAAGCGCACGGGCGCCGACGTGCTGATGAACTACCTGCCCGTCGGTTCGCAGGAAGCGACCGAATTCTACGCCGAATGCGCGCTGGAGGCCGGGGTGGCCTTCGTCAACAACATCCCCGTGTTTATCGCGTCCAACCCAGAATGGGCTAAGCGCTTCGAGGATGCGGGCGTGCCGATCATCGGCGACGACATCAAGGCGCAGCTGGGCGCGACCATCGTCCACCGCGTGCTGACCGACCTTTTCGCCAAGCGCGGAGTCAAGCTGGAGCGGACCTACCAGCTCAACACCGGCGGCAATACCGACTTCCTCAACATGTCCAACCACAAGCGGCTGGCGTCCAAGAAGATTTCCAAGACCGAAGCCGTGCAGTCGGTCGCGGCCGAGCGGCTGGATGACGACAACGTCCACATCGGCCCCTCCGATTATGTCCCCTGGCAGAACGACAACAAGGTCTGCTTCCTCCGCATGGAGGGCACGATGTTCGGCGGCGTGCCGATGAACCTGGAGCTGCGGCTGTCGGTCGAGGATTCGCCGAATTCGGCGGGCGTCGCGATCGACATGATCCGTTGCGCCAAGATCGCGCGCGACCGCGGGCTGCGCGGCGTCGTCGATCCGGCGAGCGCGTACTTCTGCAAGCACCCGCGCACCCAGATGACCGACGATCTCGCCAAGGTCGCGGTGGAAGACTTCATCAAGGCCGCCTGAACGTGATCCGCACCGCGGTGATTCTCGCCGCGGGCGAAGGCAGCCGGCTCCGGGGTTCGGCGGCGTCCAAGCCGCTGTGCCCCGTCGCCGGCCGCCCGCTGATCGACCACGCGCTCGGCGGGCTGGCGCAGGCCGGGATCACCCGCGCGGTCGTCGTGCTCGGCTATCGCGGCGACGAGGTCGCGCAACACCTCGCGTCGCGGCCGCAGCCGCTTGCGGTCGACCTCGCGCGCTCCGATCCGCTGCTGCCCAACGGCGTATCGGTCCTCGCCGCCGCGCCGCTGCTCCGCGATGAGCCTGCGCTGCTCGCGATGTGCGACCACCTGGTCGACCCCGCGCTCTACGCCCGCGTGGCTGCGGCGGGTGCGGGCGGCGGGCTGACGCTCGGCATCGACCGCCGCCTCGGCCACGCCTGGATCGACCCGCTCGACGTCACCTGCGTCGCCACCGAAGGCGACCGCATCGTCGCGATCGGCAAGGGGCTGGAGCCGCACGACGCGTATGACACCGGCGTCTTCGCGATCGGCCCCCGCCTGATCGCGGCCCTGCAAACCCTGGAGGCGCCGTCCCTCACCGAAGGCGTCCGCCTCCTCGCCGCGACCGGCGACGCGCGGGTGGTCGATTGCAGCGACGTCGACTGGATCGACGTCGACGACGCCCCCGCGCTGGCGAAGGCGGAAATCTGGCGGGGCAAACTGGCGGCGGCGTAGATCGACGGCAACTGCAAAGGCCGAGACCGCCAAACGATATTCCGTCACCCCGGACTTGTTCCGGGGTTCAGGGTGCCGCAAGCGATGCGGATAAAGGCTCAAGTCTGTTGCCCGGATGCGCGCTGGACCCCCGAACAAGTCCGGGGTGACAGAGCAGCGGCGGCAACATCAGCGCTCGCCAGATGCGCTTTCCCGAGACCGCGCCCTCACGCGCACCGCCGGAACCGCGCCTCCCCCGCGATCATCGCCTCCACCGCGTCGCCCGCGACCGGACGGCTGAACAGATAGCCCTGGATGCTTCCGCACCCCTGCCCGCGCAGCTCGGTCAGCTGCTCCTCGTCCTCCACGCCTTCCGCGGTCGTATCCATGCCCAGCGCGCGGGCGAGGTCGACGATGACCTTGACGATCGCCGCCGCGCTCGGATCGTCGGCGATCGCGGTGACGAACGATCGGTCGATCTTGCTCTTGTCGCTCGGGTACGAGCGCAGGGAGCTCAGCGACGTCTAGCCGGTTCCGAAATCGTCGTGCGCCACGCGCACGCCCATCTCGCGCAGCCGGTGGAGCATCGCGACGACATGGGTCTCGCCGTCCAGGAACACCGATTCGGTGATCTCAATCTCCAGCCGCTCCGCCGCGATGCCACTGCGGCCCAGCGCCTGCAGCACGATCGCCTGAAAGCCCGAGTTGCGGAACTGGAGCGGCGACACGTTCACCGCCACCCGGACCTGGTCCGGCCAGTCCCGCGCGTGCGCGCACGCCTCGTGCATCACCCATTCGCCGATCGCGACGATCAGCCCGGGGTCCTCGGCGCCCGGGCTGGACTCGGCGGGCGACACGAGCCCGCGGGTCGGATGATGCCAGCGCAATCACGATTCGAACCCGCCGATCCGGTCGGCGGCGAGATCGTAGATCGGCTGGAAGTTGAGCTGGAACTGCCCTTCCCTCAGCGCCTCGCGCAGGTCGAGCTCGAGCTGGCGGCGGCGGCGCGCCGCTTCGTCGAGCGCAGGTTCGAAGAAGCGGAAGCAGCCTCGCCCGTCGCTCTTGGCGCGGTATAGCGCCAGGTCGGCGTTCTTGAGCAGCTGTTCGGCGTCCTCGCCGTCGGCGGGGCCGATCGCGATCCCCGTGCTGACCCCAGCGGCGATCAACGCGCCGTCGACCGGCACCGGGTCGCGCAGCCGGTCGAGCACGTCCTGCGCCAGCGCGCGCGGCCGGTCCTCGTCGAACCGTCCCGACAGCACGATCGCGACTTCGTCGCCGCCCAGCCGTGCGACCGTCCCGTCGCCCGCCA
>SXHP01000037.1 GCA_005773165.1 Sphingomonadales bacterium
GCCAGGCCGAAGCGGTCGGCGCGCTGCACGATCATCGTGTTGGCGCGGGGCACGTCGAGTCCCGCTTCGATGATGTTGGTCGCGAGGAGCACGTCGCCGCGCCCGTTCGCGAAATCGACCATCACCGCGTCGATGTCGGCCGCGGGCATCTTGCCGTGCGCCTCGACGACGGTGAGATCGGGGACGATGCGGCGGAGCTTCTCCGACAGCGGCGCGAGGTCCTCGATGCGGGGGACGACGACGAAGCTCTGCCCGCCGCGGCCCTTCTCGCGCAGCAGCGCGGTGCGGATGCGCGCGTCGTCGAACGTGTCGAGGCTGGTGCGGATCGGCTGGCGGCGGGCGGGCGGGGTGGCGATCACCGACATCTGCTGCAGGCCGACCATCGCCATCTGGAGGGTGCGCGGGATCGGGGTGGCGGAGAGCGACAGGAGGTGGACGCTGCCGTCGCCGCGCAGCCGCGCCTTGTCCGCCGCGCCGAAGCGCTGCTCCTCGTCGATGATGACGAGGCCGAGTTTGGCGTACGTCAGCGCCTTGCCCATCACCGCGCCGGTGCCGACGACCACGCCGATCGATCCGTCGGCGAGCCCGGCCTTGACGGCCTTCTTCTCGGCGGCGCTCGACAAGCGGGAAAGGCCCGCGACGGTGACGCCGGTCCCCTCGAAGCGCTTGGTGAAGGTTTCGATATGCTGGCGGACGAGGACGGTGGTGGGGGCGGCGACGACGACCTGCCAGCCGCTGAGTGCGGCGAGGGCGGCGGCGCGCAGGGCGACCTCGGTCGTGCCGTAGCCGACGTCGCCGACGACGAGCCGGTCCATCGGTTTTCCGCTCGCGAGATCGTCGCGGACCTGGGCGATCGCTCGCGCCTGGTCGGCCGTCTCGTTGAACGCGAAGCCGCTGGCGAAGCGTTCGTAGGCGGCGGCATCGGGCTCCATCACCGGCGCGGTCAGATCGGCGCGGGCGGCGGCGAGCGCGGTAAGGCCGCGGGCGCTCTCTGCGATGGCTTCGTCGATCGCGGCGCGGCGCTTCTGCCAGCTCGATCCGTCGAGCTTGTCGAGCGTGACCGCATCGGCGTCCGCGCCATAGCGCCAGACGCGTCCGGCTTCGCCGATCGCGACGAGCCGCCGTGCGCCGCCGGCGTATTCCAGCGCGATCATCTCGCCGTCACCTTCGAGCGCTGGTTCGAGGCCGACGACGCAGCCGACGCCGTGATCCTCGTGGACGACGACGTCGCCGATGCGGATGTCCGCGCCCATGATCGCGAGCGGATCGGTGGCGGGGCCTGCGACCGCGCCGAGGATCGCGCGGCTGCCGAGCAGGTCACCCGCCGCGATGACGACATGACGATCATCGACGAAGCCGCGATCGACAGGCATTTCGAGCACGACGCCGTCGCCGGTCGCATCCGCCCAGCGCTGGATCGCGGTCAGCTCGATGCCGAGCCGTTGCGCGACCTTGGGCTTAAGGAATCGTAGGTCGCGTGCGCTACCGGCGAGGACGAAGGTGCGGCCTTCGGCGAGAAGCGGCTTGGCGAAGCGCGCCATTGCTGCGAGGGGGCTGCGGCGTTCGATGAAGCGGGGTATGGGCTCGCCCTCGCCAAACTCGCGCAATTCCCAACCTTGGAGCGCCGCAGTCCACATCGCGTCGTCGATCGCGTCGAGCGTCGCGCTTCGCCGGCCCGCGGCGTCGCGGGCGAGTGCTACAAAGCGCTTGCGGCGGGCGTCCGCCTTTTCCGACAGGCCGATCAGGCCGGGCGCGAGGTGCGCGAGGATCGGCACAGCGTCGGTCATGGCGGGGTCGGCGGCGCGGCCGACCTCGATACAGTCGCGGTCGTCGGTGGTGCGCTGCGAAGTCGCGTCGTAGGAGCGGATAGCGCTGATCGCACTGTCGGCGATCTCGATCCGGACGGGGCCGCCCGCGTCGGCGGGGACGATGTCGATGACGTCGCCGCGGATCGCGACCTCGCCGGGCTCGTCGACGCGGTCGTCGGGCCAGTAGCCGATCTGCTCCAGCTCTGCGCCGAGCGCTTCGACGTCGATCGTGTCGCCGACGGTGAGGACCGGAGGGCTGGCGTCGAACGCTTCCGGCGGCGCGTAGCGGCGCGCCGCGGCCTCGCCGCTGATGATGCAGGCGAGGCGGGCGCGGTCCGGTTCGGACTGGGTGCGGCGCAGGCGCTGGAGCGCGGCGACGCGGCGACCGATGTTGGCGGGGGAGGCGGGAGCCTGGTCGCCCGGCAGCGCGTCGCTCGACGGCACGAACACGACGGGATTATCCGGCGCGATCGCAGCCACCGCGGCCGCGATCGCCTCCGCCTGCTGCTCGTCATCGGCGAGATAGACGAGATCGTGGGCGGCGAGGGCTTCGGCGATGGCGACCGCCACTTGGGCGATCGTCATGCGCGCGCTCCGTGCGCATGATCGGGATCGCCGGGCCAATCGCCGCCGTCGAGCGGGGCGAGCGCGCAAAGCTCGGCTTGGTCGAACGCGAGGTGAAGCGTGTCGCATTCGAAGCGCACCGCGTCGCGGCGGACGGCGCGCAGCTCCTCGCCCGCACCGCCGACTCCGCCCGTCGCCACGACGACGTAGCTGACGTTACCGCTCCGACACTCCACCAAGGCTTCTACCGCCTTGCCGACCGTTTCGCCGGTGCGGTCGACCACAGTCATCCCAGCGATGCCCGTGGCGGTGAACAGGTCGGGCGACGAGGAGCGGCGGCTTGCGGCCTTGGCGGTCTCCGCGCCCGCCTCATAGACCCGCTGACGGCCGAGCCAGCGCCAGATTCCGACGAGATTGACGACGGTGAGGAAGGCGTTGCTCGCGAGAAGGTTGTTCTGCCCCGACGACAGGCCGATGATCGACCAGCAGATCGAGCCGACCGTGAACACGACGAAGCCCCAGCCGGTGACGCGCGCGCCGAGATTGGCGGCGGTCATCATCGCGGCGATCATGGTCGCGGCGGGCGCGATCCATCCGGCTAACTCTTCCAGGGCCCTATCCTTTACGAGATCAGGCGGGTCGAACGCGTGGGTAAGCCGATCGCCCCATCCTTTCGTCGACCACAGCCGCGAGCGGGGGATGAGCGCGACGCTTGTCGGAGTCTTCGGACCAGGCGAGCAGGCCGTTGGGGCAATAGCGGTCGTCGTCCCAGCCGGGGTGGTCGAGGACGGGGTAGAGGCACACGCCCTCGACCGGCACGCCGAGCGCGATCGCCGCGTCGACCTCGCGCAGGATCATCCGGAACCAGGCGGCGCGGGCGTCGCCCTCGATCCCCGTCTCGGCGACGAAGATCGGGCGACCGTAGCGGGCGTAGACCTCGGCGAGGATGTCGCGGAACGGCCGAGCCAGCGGGTGATCCCAGGCGATCGGCGGACCGCCGTGGATCCACTGATTGTTGTGGTAGAAGTTGACCCCGACGATATCGAGCAGCTCGGGCCTTCCGCCGATCTGGGGCCAGGTGCGGCCGGCGATCATGTCCCATGCCTGATATTGCGCGTGACGGTGACCCTCGGCGTGGGCGGCTTCCCAGGGACGGTGCGGGTCGGTGACGACGTTGATGACGGGGTCTGCGTGGACGAACCGGGCGTTGGGGTCGACCTGGAGGATCGCCTCCATCGCGGCGATCGAGGCTCGGGCGAGCTGGACCTTCAATTCGTGCCCGCGGCCGCGGGCGAAGGGGTTCAGATACCCCGCATCGCCGCCGCCCCAGGCGAAGAAGGAGACTTCGTTGACGGGGGCGTAGAAGCGGCGCTCGCCTCGCGGCGCGGGGCCGATGTGGCGTGCGGCGGCGGCGGCGAAGGCGGCGAAGCGGGTGACGAACTCGGGGCGCCAGATGTCGATGTCGTCGGGCCAGCCGTAGTGAAGCAGGTCCCAGATCACCTCCGTCCCGACGCGCCTGGCGGCGGCGAGCTGGTTGTCGAGGCTCGACCAGTCGTAGCGGCCGGGCGTCTGTTCGATGAGGTGCCAGCGCAGCCCGTCGCGGACGGTGAGGATGCCGTGGCTCTTGAGCTCGCGATAGTCGTCCTCGGCATGAAGGTCGTGGTGGCTCGCTTCGATGACGTCGATGCGCTTGCGGTCGTGCGCGCGGCGGTGGGAGGAAGACTCGAAGCCGCCCTGGATGAAGCTGCGGAACAGGCTTGTCGGCTTTGGGAGCGGCGGGCGTCCGGCGAGGACGTCGGCGAACAGCCGTTCCCACTGAGGCACGACCGCGGCGATGGCATACTCGCGCTCGACCTTGGCCTTCAGCGCCGTTCCGAGTCTGGTGCGAAGCGCGGGGGCGTTCAGCAAGCGCTGGACGGCGGCGGCGACCGCGCGCGGGTCCTCGTGGGGAACGAACAGGCCGCTTGTTCCGTCGACGATCTGCTCGGCCGTGCCGTTGTCGCAGGTGGCGACGACGGGCAAGCCCGCTGCGCCGGCTTCTGCGATGACGTGGGGCATGCCCTCGCCGCGCGACAACCAGACGAAGACGTCGAGCGCGGCCAGGAGCTGCGGCACATCGGCGCGGTCACCGAGGAAGTGGAGGACTCCGCTCAGCCCCAGCTTGCTCGCCCGCTCGCGCAATTGGACGGCGTAATCGGGCATGAAGGCGTCGGGGCCGCCGATGACCAGGAACTGCGCTCGGCGGTTCTGGGTATGGACCAGCGCGGCGGCTTCGATGAAATCCTCGACGCGCTTCTTGGCGTCGAGACGGCCGAGCCAGCCGATCAGCGGCACGCCCTCCGCGATGCCGAGCGCTGCACGAGTGGGCTTGCGGTGGGCGGGGTCGAAGGCGCGGGTGTCGACCATCGATGGAATTTTGAGCGCGTGATGCGGCCGGTCAGGCATCTTGCCCGCCGCGGCGTCACGGATGGAAGCGCAGACGCCGACGTAGCGCGCCGTGAAATGCTTGGGTCCGGCGAGCGCTTCGGAAACGAGGCCCCCGTGCTCGATCAGCGGCGGGCGGAGGTGGAGACGTTCGAGCGCGGGGTAGATGTCGGCGACGTTCTGGCACGACACGACCAGGTCGTAGGCCGGTATCTTGCTCGCCAGATAGGCGATCGTTTCCTCGAAACCGAGGTGATAGGGGGTGCGATCGACGTGGACGCCTGCGGCCTCGAGCTGATGGTGGGTCTGCTCGGGCATGCCTTCCTTGCGGAAGCAGGCGACGACCTCGAGTGCGTAGCGTTTCGGGTCGAGCGCCTGCGCAAGCAGCCGCACTTCGGTCTCCTCGCCGCCGACAACCAGCCAGGCGAAGACGAACAGGATGCGGATCGGGCGCGCTGGGGCCGCGCCGCCTTCGCCCGTCGAGGGGGCGAGCGGGATCACTCGCCCACCTTGAAAACGATCTGGAGGAATTCGGGCCGCTCGCGCACCAGCCGGTCGATGAAGGCCGGGGCGTCGTCATAGGGGACGACATGGGTGATGAGCTGCGCCTTGATCTCGGGGCCGCGCGCGAGGAGCAGCTTGACCGTCTCGTTCGCGAGCCGCTTGCGGTCCCATTGCTGCGCCATGCCCCGGGGAACGCGGTTGATCTGGGCGCAGCGTAAGGCGAGGCCGTTGTGGTGGAACTCCTCGCCCAGGCGCAGCCGGTCCGCGCCGCCCTGATAAAAGGCGAGGTCGA
>SXHP01000298.1 GCA_005773165.1 Sphingomonadales bacterium
CCTGCCGCGACTGGTTCCAGCTCTCCCTGAAGGAAGGGTTCACGGTTTACCGCGACCAGGGTTTCTCGGCGGATCAGGGCAGCGCGGCCGTGAAACGGATCGAGGACGTCCGGGGCCTGCGCGCGTCGCAATTCCCAGAGGACTCGGGCCCGCTCGCGCACCCGGTCCGCCCGGAAAGCTACCTGGAGATCAGCAACTTCTACACCGCGACCATCTACAACAAGGGCGCCGAAGTCGTCCGGATGATCGCGACCATCCTGGGGCCGCGGAAGTTCCGCGCCGGAACCGACCTCTACTTTCAGCGCTTCGACGGCACCGCCGCCACCTGCGAGGATTTCGTCGCCTGCATGGAGGAGGCGGGCGGCGTCGATCTCACCCGCTTCCGCCTCTGGTATTCGCAGGCGGGCACCCCGCGCGTTTCCGCCGCGATCGAACAGACCGCGGGCCGCGCCACCCTTCGCCTCGCGCAAAGGGTTCCGCCGACGCCGGGGCAGCCGACCAAGCACGCGATGGTCCTCCCGCTCAGGCTCCGCCTGTTCGGCGCGGAGACGGGCAAGCCGCTGACCGACGAGCAGCTCGTCCTGCTCGAGGAGAGCGCCGCGACGCTGACCTTCGAAGGCCTCCCCGAGCGCCCGGTGCTGTCGATCAACCGCGGCTTCTCCGCCCCCGTCGCGATCGACAGCGACCGTACCGCCGCCGATCTCGCCTTCCTCTCACGTCACGACGACGACCCGTTCGCGCGTTACGAGGCGATGCAGCAGCTCATGCTCGACACGCTCGTCGCGGGCGCGGTCGAGGATCGCGCCGATCACGCCGCGGTGATCGCCGCGGTGCGCGAAACGCTCGCCGACCCCGCGCTCGACCGCGCCTTCGTCGCCGAAGCGGTGCTGCTCCCGTCCGAAAGCTTCGTCGGCGACCAGATGACGATGGTCGATCCCGATGCGATCTTCCGCGCGCGCGAAGCGCTGCGCCGCGACCTCGGCCGCGCGCTCGCCGACCAATGGCGCGACGCGCTCGATCGGGCGGCGGACCCTTACCAATACACCCCTGAGGCGAAAGGCGGTCGCCGCCTCCGCAACGTCGCATTGGGCTATATCGCGGCAAGCGGCGCGCCCGATGCGCCCAAGCTCGCCTTCGCGCAGTTCGAGCGCGCCGACAACATGACCGACCGCCAGGGCGCGCTCACCACCCTCGCCAACGGCCGCTCGGACGAGCGCGTCGCCGCGCTCGACATCTTCTACAACCGCTACGCCGACAATGCGCTGGTCCTCGACAAATGGTTCCAGACCCAGGCGCTCTCCACCCGCGACGACACCGCCGCGGTCGCGGCGGAGCTGGCGAACCACCGCGATTTCACCCTCGCCAACCCCAACCGCGCGCGCGCGCTGATCGGCGCGTTCGGCGTCAACCAGCGCGCGTTCCACACCGCAGGCGGTGCCGGCTACCGCGTCCTCGCCGACCAGCTCATCGCGCTGGACCGCCTAAACCCGCAGACCGCCGCCAAACTCCTGCCGCCGCTCGGCCGCTGGCGCCGCTTCGACGAGACCCGCGCCGCGCTGATGCGGGGCGAGCTGGAGCGGATCGTCGGGACACCCGGGCTGTCAAAGGACACGTTCGAGCAGGCGAGCAAGAGTTTGGAGTAACGGGAGAGGGACGCGAGCTCCGAAAAATCTACGTCACCCCGGACTTGTTCCGGGGTCCAGGGTGCGGCTTGGCGATGAACTCGACAGGGGAGCACATCGCCCAGCCCGGCCCTGGACCCCGGAACAAGGCTCTGCCGAGCTGGTCGAGGTATCCGGGGTGACGACGGGAAAGTGCCGAGCGGGCTGTCCTACAGCCAACCTTCACGATACCGTCCCGATCCGCTCTTTCAAATCCTCGACCGCCCCTCAGCAACGCCCCCCGCCGGGCCGCACGCATCAGCCTCACCTCGCTGCAGCAACCCACCCCCTGCAGGTACCGACGCTCCAGCGACCTTCCACCGCGAATACACGCGACATGCGGCAACTTCGGCAACTTCGCGGCGCTCACACCGCCCGCTTCAACGCCCCCCGCAGCCGGTCATGCGCCGTCTTCTTCAACTGGCACACCCGCGCCGCGCCGACGCCCAGGACCTGCCCGATCTCCTCCAGGTTGAACTCCTCGACGTAATAGAGCTGGATCACCTGCGCCTCGCGCTCGGGCAGCGCCCCGATCGCCGCGATCAGCGCCTCGCGCAGGTCCGATTCCGCCAGTTGCTCGAACGCATCGGGCGTGTCGTCCGCGAACCACGGCTTGTCGTCCGCATAGACCTCGTCGATCGAATCGAACCGCACCGCTTCGGCCGCGACGTAGTCCGCGCGCAGCTTCTCGACGCTCACGCCCAAACTCTCGGCGACCGCCGCCTCGCCCGGCGCCTTCCCCGTCGCGTCGGTCAGCGCCTTGATCGTGTCGTGATATTGCCGCCGCCGCCGCATCGCGCCGCGGGTCGTCGTCGCCTGCCGCCGGAGCTCGTCGATCATGCTCCCGCGCACCCGCGTCGCCGCATAGTGCCGGAACGCGACAAGGCCGCGCTCCTCGAACCCCGCCGCCGCCTCGACCAAGGCGACCAGCCCGACCTGCACCAGATCCTCGACCTCGACCAGCGTGCTCATGCTGCCATGCACGTGCCACGCGATCTTGCGCACCAGCGGCAGATGCTGCTTGACCAGCGCGGTCGCATCCGACTGCGCCCGCGGCTTGTAGGTCAAAGGCGCTTGATAGAGTCCGGCTTGCGCCGACTGGGCGTTATCGAACGCGCCGCGCATCGGCTCCGCGCTCATGCCGCGAGCGCCTGCGGAGCGCCGATCACCGCGACCACCTCGACCGCCTTCTCCTCGGGCACCTCGAAGAAGGACAGCACCGGCGTATCGGGCAGGCACGTCCGCACCAGCTTCCTGATCGCCACCCGGATCGCGGGCTGCACCACCAGCGCGAACGACTTGCCCTCCGCGACCAGCGGCTGCGCGGCGTTCTGCAGCGCGTCGACGATGCGGCGGCCCAGGTCCGGCTCGATGATGTGCCGCCTGCCGTTATCGGCGCGCATCGCTTGGCCGAGCAACCCTTCCAACTGCCCCTCCAGCGTCATCACGCGCAACGGCTCGCGCACCCCGCACAGTTTCTGGATGATCAGCGCGCCCAGCTCGGGGCGGATCAGCTCGACGATCTCGTCGGCGTCCGCGCTCTTCTGCGCGGCGCTCGCGATCGCGGCGGCGATGCGGCGGAACTCCTTCAACGGGATATTCTCCTGGAGCAGGCCCTTCAGGACCTGCGTAAGCGTGGTCAGCGGCAGCGGATTCGGGGTCAGCGACGCGACGAGGTGCCCCGCGCGCTCCTTCAGCCCGTCGAGCAGCGCCTGGACCTCGTCGGGCCCGAGCAGATCGGCGGCGTTCTGGCCCAGCGCGTGATTGAGATGGGTCGCCATGACGGTGCCCGGATCGACGACGAGGTAGCCCGCCCCGGTCGCCGCGTCGGCGTCCCCCGGCGCGATCCACGTCGCGTCGAGCCCGAACGTCGGGTCTTTGGCCGCCTTGCCGTGCAGCGCGCCGAACGCCTGGCCCGTGTCGAGCGCCAGCATCTCGTCGGGCGACACCTGATCCTCGCCGACGACCACGCCGTTGACGATCAACCGGTAGGTGTACGGCGGCAGCGCGATGTCGTCGCGCACCTTGACCTGCGGCACGACGAAGCCGAGCTCCTTCGACAGCTGCCGCCGGACGCCCGTGATCCGACCCATCAGCGGCGCGCCCCGGCGCTCGTCGGCGAGCGGCACCAGCCCATAGCCGATGTCGATATGCACCTGCATGCCCTCGGTCACTTCGTCCCAGCCGATCCGCGAGGCGTCGACCGGCTCGGGCGCTTGGGCCGCCTCGACCGGCGCGGGCCGCCGCTCGATCTGCCGCAGCTTCCACGCCGCGAACCCGGCGATCCCGGCGAACGGCAACAGCACCAGATGCGGCATCCCCGGCATCACGCCGAGCAGCCCCAGGATGCCAGCGACCGGCGTCCACGTCCGCGAGCCCGCGAACTGCGACCCGATCTGCCCGGCCAGGTCCTTGTCCGACGACACCCGCGTCACGATCGCCGCCGCCGCGATCGACAGCATCAGCGCGGGGAGCTGCGCGACCAACGCGTCGCCGATCGCGAGCAGGATGTACGTCTTCGCCGCCGCCCCGACGGTCAGCCCGTGGCTCACCGGCCCCAGGATCAGCCCGCCGATCACGTTGGCCGCCAGGATCAGCATCGCGGCGACCGCATCGCCCTTCACGAACTTGGACGAACCGTCCATCGACCCGTAGAAGTCCGCCTCTGTCGACACCTCGACGCGGCGCGCCTTGGCCTGGTCGGGGGTGATCAGCCCGGCGTTGAGGGCGGCGTCGATCGCCAGCAGCTGGCCCGGCACC
>SXHP01000299.1 GCA_005773165.1 Sphingomonadales bacterium
AACAGCGGCGACCCGATCACGGGCAGGCGCAGCGACTGGAGGATGGCGGGCACGGTCATGCCGGTTGCATAGCGCAACGGGTGTCGGTGTCTACCTGCCCAGCGCTGAGTGCAGACGCGGAAGGAGAGGCTAAGGAGAGGCGAAATCGCAGTATCGGCAAGGCTGTCCCCTCCTTGATCACGCACGGATGACGCCGGTGTTCGGCAGGTCGAATAGCGGTCTGACGACTTAGCGGATGGGCGCCATGTAGGACAGCGACGCCGTCAATCGATCCGGCGCAGTCCCTGGCCATAAGCCCGGGCGCGGGCGACGTAATGCGCGGCGGAGACCCTGAGCATCGCGATCGCCTTTGCATCGAGCTGGCGAACCGCGCGCGCCGGGCTGCCGACGATCAGGCTCCCCGCGGGAAAGGTCTTGCCCTCGGTGACAAGCGCGCCCGCGCCGACGACGCAATCCTCGGCGATGACCGCGTGGTTGAGGATCACCGCGCCCATGCCGATCAGCGAGCGCGCGCCGACGGTGCAGCCGTGGAGGATCGCATGATGGCCGATCGTGCAGTCTTCGCCGACCGTCAGCGGCGCGCCGGGATCGGAGTGGAGCATCGCGCCTTCCTGCACGTTGCTGCGCGCGCCGACGACGATCGGGGTGTTGTCCGCGCGGATCACCGCGCCGAACCAGACGCTCGCCTCTTCGGCAAGGTGGACGTCGGCGATCAGATCGGCGCTGGGGGCAACCCAGGCGGTCGGGTGGACGGTCGGGCGCTGCCCGGCGTGTTCGTAGAGCGGCATCGGCGCGGAGCCTAGCGCGCGCCCGCCCCACTCGCCAGCGCCTCGCTCGCTAGTGCGTCGATCTCGCGGGTGATGATCGCGCGGACGGGGTCGGACAGCGCCGCGCCCGCGACCGCGCGCTGGCACATGCCGACGACGAGCACCATGATGACCTCCGCGACGTCTTCGCGCCGGGGCCGCATCGACTCTCCGGGCGCGAACACCGCGAGAGCGGCGGCGATCGTCGCGCGGAAGCGCGCGTCGAGCGCGCCGACGATCTCGGCGATACGCGGGTTGCGCGCCGCCTCCGCCATGATCTCGGGCATGATCTCGTCGCACGGCGCGGGCTCGAACAGATGCTCGATCGCGGCCAGCACCGCGCCTCTGTCGCCGAGCTCGACCGCGGTGCGCAGCGAGTCGGTGTCGACGAAGGAGGAGAAGTCGGTCTCGACGATCGCAGCGACGATCGCCTCCTTGGAGGGAAAGTCGCGGTAAATCTGGCCGACCTTGATCCCCGATTCACAGGCGATCTGGGCCATGCCGGTGTCGTGAAAACCCTTGGCGGCGAACAGCTTGCGTGCGGCCTCGATCACTCTCGCGCGCCTGGCCGCAGCGCGCTGGGGCGGCAAGGCGGTGCAAAGCATTGCAGGTCTTCCTCTCGGATGCGGTTGACGGCTTCGTGCGGCGGCGGTTAAGGGCCGTCATAGTGTGAACGACCGCTCACATCCTATGACATTTACATGACCGAAAGCAAAGCGGCTATGACCAGCAGCAATACGGGCAAGCTCGCCGTCCTTCTGGCCGCAAGCGCGCTGTCGGCGTGCGGCAAGCCCGAGCAGCCCGCCGCCCCGCCGTCGGCGCCGGTCGGCTTCGTGACGGTCGCCGAGCAGCCGGTGACGCTGACCACCGAGCTTCCCGGCCGCACGACCGCGTACGAGACGTCGGAGGTGCGCCCGCAAGTGAGCGGGCTGGTCACCGCGCGGCTGTTCGAGGAGGGCGAGCAGGTCCGCAAGGGCCAGGCGCTCTACCGCATCGACCCGCAGCCGTATCAGGCGCAGGTGGCGAGCGCGCGCGCCGCGGTGACGCGGGCTCAGGCGGCGATCGCTTCGTCGCGGGCGCTGGCGCGGCGTTACGGCGAGCTGGTCAAGATCAACGCGATCTCGCGGCAAGACTTCGAGAACGCGCAGACGACCGCGAACCAGGCGCAGGCCGATGTGGCTGCGCAGCAGGCGGCGCTGAGGACCGCGCAGATCGACCTGGCGCGCACGACGGTGACCGCGCCGATTTCGGGGCGGATCGGCGCGTCGGTGTTCACGACGGGCGCGCTGGTGTCCGCGGCGCAGGCCAATCCGCTGACGACGATCCAGCGGCTCGATCCGATGTTCGTCGACCTGACCCAGTCGAGCGCGGACCTGCTCCGGCTGCGCCAGCAGATGCTGAGCGGCGCGGTGGCGCGCGGCGGTGGCGATGCCCGGGTGCGGCTGAAGCTGGAGGACGGCTCTACCTACCCGATTGAAGGCACGCTGAAGTTCGCGGCGGTGACGGTCGATCCGGCGACGGGGTCGCAGACGATCCGCGCGGTGTTCCCCAACCCGCGTGGGCTGCTGCTGCCGGGCATGTACGTCCGCGCCGAGCTGGTCGAGGGGACCCAGCGCGCCGCGATCCTGGTGCCGCAGCGCGCGGTGACTCGCGACGAGCGCGGGCGGCCGACGGTGCTGGTGGTCGGCGGGGGCAACCGGGCGGAGCCGCGGGTGCTGACGACCTCGCGCACCGCGGGGGACAATTGGATCGTCACCGGCGGCCTGAGGCCGGGCGACAAGGTGATCGTGGAGGGCGCGATGCTGCTGCGCCCCGGCATGCCGGTGAGCCCGAAGCCTTGGTCGCCGGGCGCGCCGAAACCCGGAGCCGCGCCCGCGCAAGGACAGCCGCAACCCCAGCGCGAAGCGAAGTAACCGGCCATGTCGCGCTCTTTCATCGACCGGCCGATCTTCGCCTATGTGATCGCGATCATCATCATGCTCGCCGGGATCCTGGCGATCCGGACCTTGCCGGTCGCGCAGTTCCCCGCGATCGCGCCGCCCTCCGTCGTGGTCACCGCGATCTATCCGGGGGCGGACGCGGCGACGCTGTCGACCACCACGACGCAGATCATCGAGCAGCAGCTGAAGGGGATCGACAACCTCCGTTACTTCTCGTCGTCGAGCACGTCGGGGCAGGTGCAGATCACGGTCACCTTCGAGCAGGGGACCGATCCCGACATCGC
>SXHP01000300.1 GCA_005773165.1 Sphingomonadales bacterium
GGTGGAATCGAGACCGCCGGAGACGCCGATGACGAGCCGCCTGGCCCCCGCCGCCTCGACCCGCTTGGCGATCCCCTCCACCTGGATGTTGAAGGCTTCATAGCAGTCGGCGTCGCGCTTTTCGGGATTGTTGGGAACAAACGGAAAGCGGCGGATGCCGCGTTCGAGGCCGATGTCGCGGGCCGTCGCGCCGTGGGTGAAGGCGACGCGGCGAAAGCGGGTTTCGGGATGCCCGGCGAGCGCGGCGGTGTCGTTGAAGGTGCCGAAGCGGGTTCGCTCCTGCGCCAGGCGTTCGACGTCGATGTCGGCGACGACCAGTTCCGCGTCGCGGCAGAAGCGGCGCGATTCGGCGAGCTGTTCGCCCAATTCGTGGATCAGCCCCTGACCGTCCCAGGCGAGATCGGTGGTGCTTTCCCCGATCCCCGCCGCGGAATAGACATAGGCGCAGACGCCGCGCGCCGATTGCGAGGCGCACAGCAGCGCCCGCTCGCGCGCCTTGCCGATGATGATGTTGGACGCGGACAGGTTCGCGCAGATCAGCGCGCCCGCGAGCGCGCCATGGGTGGAGGGAGGCAGCGGCGCCCAGTAATCTTCGCAGATCTCGGCATGGACGATGAAGCCGGGCAGATCGTCGGCGGCGAAGAGGAGGTCGGCGCCGAACGGAACGACTTCGTCCCCCAGGCGGATCGTCAGGCCGGTCAGCCCGCCGCCGCTCGCGAACCAGCGCTTCTCGTAATATTCGCGGTAATTGGGCAGATACGTCTTGGGCACGACCCCGAGCACGCGGCCGCGTTGAATTGCGAGCGCGCAATTGTACAGGCGACCGCCCCGCGGGATCGCCGCGCCCACCAGCAGCAGCGGGCTGAGTTCGGCCGACGCGGCGCGCACCGCTTCGATCGCGGCGAGCGCCGCCTGCTGCTGCGCGGTCTGCAGATGGAGGTCGTCGACCGCGTAGCTGGTCAGGTTGAGTTCGGGAAAGACGACCAGATCGACGCCGCGCGCGTGCGCCTGCTCGGCGAGCGCCACCGTTTCGCGCGCGTTGGCGGCGCAATCGCCGACGCTGGCGCGGGGCGTGGCGGCCGCGACGCGGACCATGCCGTGGGAGTGAAGCGCGTAAAAGGGATGCGTCATGGCGGGGTCAACGCATAGCGCGCGCCGAAGGCTCACGCTATCGGACACGGCCATGACGACGATCTACGGCATCGCGAATTGCGACACGATGAAGACGGCGCGGGCGTGGCTCGCGGGGGCGGGGGTCGAGGCGGGCTTCCATGATTACAAGAAACAGGGCGTCACCGCGGAGCTCCTCGCCGCCTGGGCGGACCGCGTCGGGTGGGAGCGGTTGCTCAACCGCGCGGGGACGACCTTCCGCAAGCTGCCCGATGCGGCGAAGGCGGAGCTCGATCGGGATCGCGCGGTCGCGCTGATGCTGGCGCATCCTTCGGCGATCAAGCGGCCGGTGCTGGTGCATGGGGATGCGGTGGAGGTCGGGTTCGATCCGGCACGGTATGCGGCTCTTTTCGGGCGCTCCTAGACTCACCGTCACCCCGGCCTTGAGCCGGGGTCCAGCTCCGAACCGTCGTACCGAAGGCACCCGTTTGGCGCTGGGCCCCGGCTCTAGGCCGGGGTGACGAAATGGGGGTGGTTGCGTTTGGCGGGCGTCGGAGTCACTCTCCGTCCGGGGGGGATTACGCATATGACACGCACCCGAGCACCTATCTTGTTCTGGATCGTCGTCGTCTTGCTGATCCTGTGGGGTCTGTCGGGCACTGTCGGCTTCTACATGAGCCTGTCGGAAGCGACGCGGGCGCAGATGAGCGCCTATGACCGGTCGCTCTACGAGAATGCGCCCGGGTGGTACATGCCGGTCTATGGCGTGGCGGTGTGGGGCGGGCTGTTCGGCAGCGTGCTGCTCCTGCTCCGGCGGCGGATCGCGCGCTGGTTCTATGTCGCGTCGCTGGTCGCGGTCGTGGTGATGTTCGGGTGGACGTTCGCGATGACCGATCTGATCGCGGTCAAGGGCGTCGCGACCGCGGTCGCGTTTCCGATCCTGATCGCGCTGATCGGCGCGTTCGAGATCTGGTTCGCGGGATATGCCGAGCGCCGCGGCTGGATCGGGTGAGGCGGCGGCGCTAAGGCTGCGGCCATGTCCACGACCTATACAATCGACACCGCGACCAGCCGCGCGACCCCGACGCCTGCGCCCCTGAAGCGCCTGACCGTGCCCGCGATCCGCAAGCAGAAGGGCGCGACGCCGCTCGTGATGCTCACCGCTTATACGGTCAGGACCGCGCAATTGCTCGATCCGCATTGCGACATGCTGCTCGTCGGCGACAGCCTGGGACAGGTGATCTACGGTCTGCCGTCGACGATCCCGGTGACGCTGGAGATGATGGCCGCGCACGGGGCTGCGGTGGTGCGCGGAAGCTATCATGCGGTGGTGCTGATCGACATGCCGTTCGGCAGCTACGAGGCTTCTCCCGAGAAGGCGTTCGAAAGCGCGGCGTTTCTGCTGAAGCAGACCGGCGCGGCGGGGGTGAAGCTGGAGGGCGGCGCGGCGATGGCGCCGACGGTGCGCTTCCTGTCCGAACGCGGGATTCCCGTAGTGGGGCATGTCGGGCTGACGCCGCAGGCGGTCAACACGCTCGGCGGCTATGCGGCGCGGGGGCGAAGCGCGGCGGAGGCGGAGAAGATCGTCGCCGATGCGCGCGCGATCGACGAGGCGGGGGCGTTCGCGATGGTGATCGAGGGGGTGGTCGAGCCGATCGCGGTGGAGATCACGCGCAGCGTGTCGTGCCCGACGATCGGCATCGGCGCGTCGGCGGAGTGCGACGGGCAGGTGCTCGTCACCGAAGACATGCTGGGGCTGTTCGAGCGCACCGCGCGCTTCGTCAAGCGCTACGACGACCTGGCCGCACGCATCGGCGCCGCGGCCGAAACCTATGCCGGCGAGGTCCGCAGCCGCGCCTTCCCCGGGGCCGACCAGACCTACGCCCCGAAATCCTGACCGCGCTTCCGTTTTGGCGCGCCCGCGGCTAAGGCTCTCGCGCTTTCTCCCCCACCGCCTCCGGAGCCGCTCTTGGCCGTCACGCCCCAGAACAACGAAGCTTTTTTTCGCGAAGTCGACGAGGAGCTGCGCCGCGATCGCGCCCAACGCGTGTGGAAGCAATGGGGCGTGTGGATCGTGGCGGGCGTCCTCGCCGCGCTCGCGGCGTTCGGGGGCTGGATGTTCTGGCAGAACCGCCAGACCCAGCAGGCGGGGGTCGAGGGCGAGCAGCTGCAGGCGGCGTACGATTCGCTTGCGGCGGGCAACGCCGCCGCGGCGGCCGCTCCGCTCTCGACGCTGACCAAGTCGGACAGCGAGGCGTACAAGGCGCTGGCGATCTTCACGCAAGCCGACATTCTCTTGCAGAAGCAGGACCTGAAGGGCGCAGCGGCCAAGTTCGCGAGCGTCGCGGCCGACCGGTCGATGCCGCAGCCGTTCCGCGACCTGGCGCTGGTCCGCCAGACCGCGGCCGAGTTCGACACGGTGCGCCCGCAGGTCGTGATCGACCGGCTGCGGCCGCTCGCCGTGCCGGGCGGCGCCTGGCTGGGCAGCGCGGGCGAGCTGATCGCCGCCGCCTATCTGAAGCTCGGACGCCGGGCGGAGGCGGGGCAGATGTTCGGCCGCGTCGCGCGTGACAAGGACGTGCCCGAGACGATCCGTCAACGCGCGGTTCAGATGGCCGGGGTACTGGGTGTCGACGCGACGCCCCCTGCTGGCGGCGCAACCCAAGGACCGACGATTCGATGACCAAGTATTTCCGCGCGCCCGTGATGGTCGCCGCGCTGATGGCGCTTTCCGCTTGCGGCATCTTCAAGGGCGGAAGCAAGAAGACCCCGACCGTCGGCAACCGCGTGCCGATCCTTGTGTCCGAGAACAGCGTCGAATCCGACAAGGCGATCGCCGACGTCCAGGTCACGCTGCCCGCGCCTGCGCCCAACGACGCCTGGGCGCAGCCCGGCGGCAACGCTGCCAAGTCGATGGGGCAGGTCGCGCTCGCCGAGTCGCCCGCGCGCGCGTGGACCGCGTCGATCAACGGCGGGTCGAACCGCGAGCGGCTCGCCGCCGCGCCGATCATTGCGGATAACAAGCTGTTCGTCGTCGATGTCGACGCCAATCTCCATGCCTTCGCCGCCGACACCGGCGCGAAACTGTGGACGACCGCGCTGCCCGAAGGCGACGCCAACAAGTCCGCGCGCTTCGGCGGCGGGGTCGCCTATGACGAGGGCAAGCTCTACGCGACCGACGGCTTGGGCGATCTCGTCGCCTTGAACGCCGCGGACGGCAAGATCGAATGGCGCGTCAAGCCGGGCGGCCCGCTGCGCGGCGCGCCGACGATCGCCAACGGCAACGTCTATGTGCTCACCCAGGACAACCAGATGTTCGCGGTCGGGCAGGCCGACGGCAAGGTCGGGTGGAGCGCGTCGGGCACGCTCGAATCGCAAGGGGTATTCGGGGTCGCGGCTCCGGCGGCGAGCGCGGGCAGCGTCGTCGCGGGCTTCTCCTCGGGCGAGCTCAACGCCTATCGCTACGAGAATGGCCGCGTGCTGTGGCAGGACGCGCTGTCGCGGACCTCGATCACGACCTCGGTGTCGAGCCTGGCGGACATCGACGCCGCGCCGGTGATCGACGGCGGTCGGGTCTATGCGGTGGGCCAGGGCGGGCGGATGGTCGCGCTGGAGCTGTCCACCGGCCAGCGGTTATGGGAACAGAACCTTGCCGGCATCTCGACTCCGTGGATCGCGGGCGAATGGCTGTTCGTCGTCACCGACGACGCGCGGCTGGTCTGCCTGGCGCGCGCGAACGGCAAGGCGCGCTGGATCGCGCAGCTGCCGCGCTACCGCAACGAAAAGAAGAAGTCCGACCCGATCACCTGGTACGGCCCGGTGCTCGCGGGCGGGCGGCTGGTGCTGACCAATTCGCGCGGGCATATCGTCTACGCCAACCCGGGCGACGGCGCGGTTCAGGCGACGGTGGAGACGGGGACGCCGTTCACCCTGCCGCCGGTGGTCGCGAAGTCGACGCTGTTCGTGCTGGACCAGAACGGGCGGATCGCGGCGTATCGGTGAATGTTCCCTCTCCCGTTGGGAGAGGGAGGGAGCGCCGTAGGCGCGGAAGGGTGAGGGTGACGGATCGTCTCGCACTCACCCTCACCCCGCGCCGCTGCGCGGCTTGCCCCTCTCCCGCAGGGAGAGGGGTATCGGGTGACGTCCTACGCTTGATCGGCTAAGGCCCCCTCATGCCCAAACTCCCCGTCGTCGCGATCGTCGGCCGTCCCAACGTCGGCAAGTCGCCGCTCTTCAACCGTCTGGTCGGCAAGAAGCTCGCGCTCGTCGACGACCGTCCCGGCGTGACGCGCGACCGGCGGGAGGGCGACGCGCATCTGCTCGGGGTCGACTTCCGCGTGATGGACACCGCTGGCTACGAGGATCAGGACGCGCAGACGCTGCCCGGGCGGATGCGGCGATCGACCGAAAGCGCGGTCGCCGAGGCGGACGTGGCGCTGTTCGTGCTCGACGCGCGGGCGGGCGTGGTGCCGCTCGACGAGGAGATCGCGCGCTGGCTGCGCGGGTCGACCACGCCGATCGTGCTGGCGTGCAACAAGGCGGAGGGGCGCGCGGGCGAGCAGGGGGTGATCGAGGCGCTGGCGCTCGGCTTCGGCGATCCGGTGCAGCTTTCCGCCGAGCCTGGCGAGGGCATCGGCGACCTGTTCGAGGCGTTGCAGCCGTTCATCGACGTCGAACTGGCGCCGGACGAGGAGGAGGAGGACGAAAGCCTCGACGCGCCGCTCAAGCTTGCGATCGTCGGGCGGCCCAATGCGGGCAAGTCGACCCTCGTCAACCGCATGCTCGGCGAAGAGCGGATGATCACCGGGCCCGAGGCCGGGATCACGCGGGATTCGATCGCGATCGACTGGGACTGGCCCGATCCGAAGGGCGGCACGCGGCCGGTGCGGCTGATCGACACCGCGGGCATGCGCAAGCGCGCGAAGGTGCAGGACAAGCTGGAGAAGCTGTCGGTCGCCGACGCGCTGCACGCGGTCGACTTCGCCGAGGTGGTCGTGCTGCTGCTCGACGCGACCTTGGGACTGGAGGCGCAGGATCTCCGCATCGCGGACCGCGTGCTGGAGGAGGGCCGCGCGCTCGTCATCGCGCTGAACAAATGGGACGTGGCCGAGAACGCCTCGTCCTTGTTCAACGGGGTCAAGAAGGCGCTCGAGGACGGGCTGAGCCAGGTCAAGGGCGTGACGGTGATGACCGTGTCGGGCGCGACCGGCAAGGGGATCGACCAGCTGATCCAAGCCGCGTTCGACACGCGCGAGGCATGGTCGAAGCGCGTCGGGACGGGTGAGCTGAACCGCTGGTTCGAGCGCGCGATTGAGGCCAATCCGCCGCCCGCGCCGGGCGGCAAGCGGATCAAGATGCGCTACGTCACCCAGGTCAAGACGCGGCCGCCGAGCTTCGTCATCTTCGGCACCCGCGTCGACCAGCTGCCCGCGAGCTACGAACGCTACCTGGTCAATTCGATGCGCAAGGAGCTGGGCTTCGGCGCGGTCCCCGTGCGCCTGACGCTGCGCGCGCCGAAAAATCCGTTCGACGCGGACGGACCACAGGGCGGCAACACAAAGTTTACCCGCCGGGTTTAGACAGGACCTCGAACCTTTCCGGCACCGACGGACCGGATAAGGAGGAGGGTTCCCACGTGTCGTTCGAAGGCAGCACTTTGGTCGACTGGACCGCCTTCACCCAGGCGCGCAGCCTGTTGGGGGCGGGATTCGTCCGGATACTCGGCTATTTCCGCGAGGACGGGGTCAAATCCGTGCTCGCGATCGAGCAGGCGATGCGCAGCGGCAGCGCTGCGGCGATGGTCATCCCTGCGCATACCTTGAAGGGCGAGGCGCGGCAGTTCGGCGCCGAGCCGCTCGCCGACCTCGCGGAATCGATCGAGGAGATCGCGCGCGACTGCGTCGAGATCCGCGACACGCCCGAGCAGGCGATGGAGCATGTCGCCAAGCTGCGGCCGCTGTTCGAACAGACGCTGGCGCTGCTCGAACGAGAGGCCAATCCGATCGTCGAGCGCAAGCCGGCGAACGGCGGGCTGGGCGGTTTCGGACGACGGCCGGTGACGTTCGGGCGGGGTTGAGAGCGCTCCCGCAAGCCTGTCACCCCAGCAAAGGCCGGGGTGACGAGGGCGGCGTCGTCGCGGAGCTGGCCGTTACGCCTTGAGGTACGGCGCAGCACCCGACTTCGGCGAGTCGGTCTCCGAGATCGAATTGAGCTGGATGTAGTTGTGGAGCCCCATGCGCTCGATCATCTCGAACTGGCGTTCGAGGGTGTCGACATGCTCCTCCTCCGACGCGAGGATGCGCGCGAACAGCTCGCGGCTGATATAGTCCTTCACCTCTTCGCAGTACGCGATCGCGCCGCGAAGCTGCGCCACCGCCTCGACCTCCATCGCGAGATCGGACTTCAGCACCTCTTCGACGGTCTCGCCGATGCGCAGGCGGCCGAGGAGCTGGAAGTTGGGAAGGCCGTCGAGGAAGAGAATGCGCTCGGACAGCCAGTCCGCGTGCTTCATCTCGTCGATCGATTCCATCCGCTCGTATTGCGCGAGCTTGTAGACGCCCCAGTGATCGAGCAGGCGGTAGTGGAGCCAATATTGATTGATCGCGGTCAGCTCGTTCTTGAGCGCCTCGTTCAACAGGTCGATGACCTTGGGGTCGCCTTTCATGGCCATAGCTCCGTACTTTTCGCGTTCACCCCTTCTAGGCGCGCGAATAGGTGCGGATCAAGTCCCGAAACCCGCAGAAATCCTAGAGTTTTTGCGAGTGCGAACGCTACGCAACCGCGCGTTCGGACTCTATGATAGACCGCGCGAAGGTGACGCACTGGCCGCATTTCGGACGGCGGCCGAGCGTCTGATACGCCTGGCAGACGGTGTTGCTTCCGGTGCGCGCGGCATCGCGCACCTGGCATTCGCGGATGGCATTGCAGACGCAGACGACCACGCGGCGCTCCCTCGGTTCTGTCGCTGCCGTGTAGCGCTATTGCGAGGCGCTCGCAAGCTATTTGCGCATCGGTCGCATTAACTTTCGACCGCGCGGCGAAGCGGTCCGATCCGTCCTCGCGCAAGCGACCGCCACGCCCATTCCAGCGGCCCGTGACGGTCGCGCGCGAGCCAGGGCAGCGACCAGGCGAGCATCGCCGCCCAGGCGAGGGGGACGAGCCAGTAGAGATCGGCGCGCGACAGGCGGCCGAACAGCCCCAGGCCGTAGCCGTAGAAGATCGTCGTCATCAGGAGCGACGTGCCGAGATAACTGGTGAACGCCGCGCGCCCCGCGGCGGCGATCCGCCCGGTCAGCCGCCCGCCGGGGCGCAGCAGCAGGATGCCGAGCGCGGCATAGCCGATGATGGCGGGGGTGCGGACCAGCGCGGGGAGCGTCATCGCGCCGAGCACCACGTCGTCGATTGCGAAGCCGCCCGCGATCGTGTTGACGCCGGTCGCGACATAGGCGGGGAGCGCGACGCCCAGCGATACCGCCGCCCAGCGGACATAGCGCGGCCGAGACCATGCGCCGGTCAGGAAGCCCGATTTCAGTCCCGCCATCCCGAGCAGCATCGTCGCCAGCGTCTCGGGCCCGAGGACGAGAAGGAATGCGAAAGGCGAGGTCGCATGAGCCCAGCGCCATGAGAGGATCTGAGGGTAGCCGCCGCGATAGGCGGTGATCTCGGCGGCGAGATCGGCGGCGGGGGGCACGCCGAACCCTGCCGCCAGGTCGGCGAGCAGCGCGCGCGCGTTCGCGTCCGGGTTGGCCTGCGCATCGAGTATCGCCAGGTAGAGGCCGCCCCATTGCACGACCTCCCAGATGATCAGCGCGAGCGCCACCGCGAGCAGCGCGCGCACCCGCAGCCGGACGAACAGGAAGGCGATCGAGCCGCACAAGGCGTAATGCGCCAGGATGTCGCCCCACCACAGGCCGTAGAGATGAAGGCAGCCGATCAGGAACAGCCATGCCATGCGGCGGAAGTGGACGCTCGCGCCGCTCGCTCCGGCGGCTTGCGCGCGTTCGACGACGAGCAGCATCGATGCGCCGAACAGCAGCGAGAACAGCCCGCGCATCTTGCCTTCGATCAGGACGTGGGTGGCGAACCACGCCGCGACGTCCGCCACGCGCGTGCCGCCCCAGGCCGCGGGCGAGAAATAGGCGGCTTCGGGGAGCGCGAACGAGGGCAGGTTGGCGACGAGGATGCCCATCACCGCGATGCCGCGGAGGTAGTCGAGCGAGTCGATGCGATGGGGGCTCGCGGTCATGTGGCTGCGCTCACCATCGCCTCATCGTCACCCCGGACTTGTTCCGGGGTCCAGGGTTCCACAAGCAGCGGCTTGGCCTGCGGAGGGCTGGACCCCGGAACAAGTCCGGGGTGACGAAATGGGGCGAGGCGCTTGTAATTGCTCTCGGTCCTACGGCGGGGCTATGCCAGAGCAGCGTCGGCCCCCATCAGCTTGGGAAAGAACCCTTCGTGCGCTTCCCTCAGCGTGTCGAGCGCGACCACATCGTCGCGGTCCGGCCTCTCGAAGATCAGGCGCTTGCCCCCGGTGCGTCCCAAGGGCTCGACCTCGACCCCGACGGCGTGCGCGGCGGTGAGGAAGTCGAGCAGCGTCGTATCCTCGGCGGTTACGATGTAGACGCCCTGATCCTCGGCGAAGAAGGAGCGGGCGCAGTCGTGGGGCTGGCGGCGGTCGATCATCGCGCCCATGCCCCCCGCCAGCGCCATCTCCGCGATCGCCACCGCGACGCCGCCGTCCGACACGTCGTGGACCGCGGTGAGATGCCCAGCCGCGATGCCCGCGCGGATCAGGTCGCCGGTGCGGCGCTCGGCGTCCAGGTCGACCGGGGGCGGGGGGCCGGCATCGCGCCCTTCGAGGCCGCGACATTCGCGCAGCCAGAGCGACTGGCCGAGCCAGCCGCCGCGTGTCCCCACCGCCAGGATGATGTCGCCGGTCTGCTTGAACGCGATCGTCGCGGACTTGGCGTAGTCGGCGAGCAGGCCGACCCCGCCGATCGCGGGGGTGGGGAGGATCGCGGACCCGCCGCCGGTCGCCTTGCTCTCGTTGTAGAGCGACACGTTGCCCGAGACGATCGGGTAATCGCGCGCGCGGCAGGCGTCGGCCCTCCCTGCCAGGCAGCCGACGA
>SXHP01000301.1 GCA_005773165.1 Sphingomonadales bacterium
GAAGATCATCGCGATGACGAAGACGTTGGCCCTCGCCAGGCTCTTCTCGACCACGCAGCCGGTCAGATAGGCGAGCCCGACGTCGGCGCCGCGCCACCACCAGAGCAGCCCGCCGAACGCCAGGCCCAGCGCGATGTACATGGCGGACAGCGCCACGCTTTCGCGCACCCCGATCTCGCGCCGCTTTCGGTGCAGCACGCCCAGGTCGAAGGCGAGCAGCGCCGCGACCGCCGCAAGAAACGCGAGCCAGGCCCACACGGGCGTTCCGAGAAAGAGCTGGTCGAGAAGCGTCATCGTGGATCTCCATGGCGGTGATCCGACATGACGGGGGAGATGCCGTCAGAGGGGCCCGGATCGTTTGGGCGCGTCATCGGGTGCGGGCGGCCGCTCCGGGCCCGACCTGCCCGGAGCGGTGCTGGCGAAGCATCAGGCGGGTTCGGGCCGGGCGAGGATGCGGCGGACGAACGCCAGCGTGTAGCCGTTGACCGGCGCGTGCCGCGCCAGCCGGTCCTTGATCGCGAGCCGCTCCTTCTTGAGCCGGGTCAGCCGCGCGGTGTCGGGAAACCGGCGCCTGCGCTCGCGTCCGAGCTCGCGCCCGACGATGCGATAGGCGGCGAGGAGCCAGTGATAGACGTGCATGATCCGCTCTCCATAGCATTGGTGCCATCGGCAGGACCGCGCCGCGACGAGCGGCAGGGCCTGATCCGATGCGGTCCGACATCGCGCCGTGTTCACCGCCGCCAGAGGGGCCCGGTCCGCATGGAGTGAATACGTTCGCCGCGCCGCTCCGGCCAATCGAATGGCGCGCGCACCGGTCATAGCCGTTCGCTATGGCCGCCCCGATCCCGCCGACCCGATCCGACGAAGGCGCGCGCGGCGCGGCCGATCACGGCGCTTGCGTCATCCCGATAGCGCCGGTCTATAACGGGTCATGCCTACCCTGCGGCAGCTCAGCTATCTGGTCACGCTCGCGGACTCGCCGTCCTTTGTTCAGGCGGCGCGCGCCGCCAACGTGTCGCAGCCGACGCTCAGCCAGCAGATCAAGGCGCTGGAGGACCGGCTGGGCGTCAAGCTGCTGGACCGCGGCACGTCGGGCGCGATCCTGACGCCGATCGGTCGAACGCTGGTGGCGCGCGCGCGCCGCGTGCTGAGCGACGTGCGCGAGATCGAGGCGCTGGCGGCACATTCCTCCGACGCGCTCGCGGGCACGCTCAGGCTCGGCACCACGCCGACGCTCGGGCCGTATCTGCTGTCGCCGATCATCGCGGAGCTCCACCGGATCGCGCCCGCGCTGCGGCTGTACGTGCGCGAAGGCATCCCGGATCAGCAGTCGCGCGAGCTGGCGCGCGGCGAGCTCGACCTAATGCTGGGGCCGTTGCCGATCGCGGGCGACGATCTGGAGGTGGAGCCGCTGTTCCGCGAGCCCCTGCATCTCGTCTCCGCGATCGACGGCGAGCTGACGACCGGCGGGCTGCTGGCGCCCGAGCGGCTGAAGGGGCAGCCCGTCCTGTCGCTCGACCGGCGCCATCACCTGCACCGCCAGGTGGCGGAGATCGCCGGCGACTACGGCATGATGATGGTGCGCGATTACGAGGGCACCAGCCTGGACACGCTGCATCAGATGGTGGCGAGCGGGCTGGGGCTCAGCGTGCTGCCCGCGCTCTACCTCCGGTCGGAGGTCGGCGGCCTGGCTGGGCTCGCCGACCTTCAGGTGGCGGGCTGGCGCGCGCACCGCTCGATCGCGCTCGCCTGGCGGCGCGAGACGAGCATGGCGACCGCCTTTCGCCTGATCGCGGCGCACGTCCAGCAATGCGCGCGGCGGATCCTCGAACCCGGAACGCTCGCCTGAGCGGCCGCCCGACTGCGGCGACGCCGCCGCCATAGCCGGGGGCTATCGTTCATATAGCATCTGCTCCATTGTGGGCGCGTTGCGCATCGCTATTGCCGTCTGCGGCTGAAGTTCGGGCGGTTCGGGGGACAGGGTGGCGGCGACGAGGATCGGTTTACGGGATGCGATCGGCTGGCTGGGCGAGGTCGTCGGGCCGGACGCCGCCTATGTCCGCCTCGCGATGGTCTATGGCGTCGCGATCAGCCTGCTTTCGCTGGCGACGCCGATCTCGGTTCAGCTGCTGATCAACAGCGTCGCGAACACCGCGCTCGCCGCGCCGCTATGGACGCTCGCCGGCCTCCTGTTCGCTCTGCTGCTGATGGTCGCCGCCTTGAGCGCGTGCCGCGTGCTGGTGATGGCGGCGTTCGAGCGACGGTTCTTCGCGCGGGTGGTGGCAGAGGTGACGGTGCGCGCGGTGCATGCGCAGAACCCGTTCTTCGCCGACGCCAGCCGCGGCGACCTGTTCAACCGCTTCTTCGACCTGGTGGTGGTGCAGAAAGCGGTGCCCAGCCTCGTCATCGGCGCCTTCACCATCGTGCTGCAGTCGGCGGTGGGGCTGGTCGTCACCAGCTTCTACCATCCGTTCTTTCTGGCGTTCAACGTGGTGCTGATCGGGTCGCTGTTCGTCGTCTGGGGCGTCTGGTCGCGCGGGTCGATCCGCTCGGCGGTCGCGCTCTCCCACGCCAAGCATGAAGCGGCGCGCTGGCTGGAGAGCGTCGGCGGCTCCAACGGCTTCTACAAGTCGAGCCGGCACCTCGATTTCGCGATGGACCGGTCGGAGGCGGTGACCGCGGCCTATGTCGACCGGCACCGGCGCTATTTCCGGTACAGCTTCGCCCAGACGCTCGCCTTCTTCTTCCTTTACGCGCTCGCCAGCGCCGCCCTGCTCGCGCTGGGCGGGGCGCTGATCCTGCGCGGCGAGCTGTCGGTGGGGCAGCTGGTCGCCGCCGAGCTGATCCTGTCGGGGGTCTTCTACGGCGTGTCGCAGCTCGGCTGGTATCTCGACACGTTCTACGATCTGGTGGCGAGTTCGGAGGAGCTGTCGCTGCTGTTCTCGATCCCCCAGGAGCGCCGCCCGTCGACCGAAGGCGGCGCGCTGCGCAACGGCGCGGTGCGGCTGGAGGATGTTCACGTGGACGGTGTCCGCCTGGACTTCGCGCTGGCGTCGGGCGAGCAGCTCGTGACCCAGGCCGATCACCATGCGGAGCGCGCGCTCGCGTCGGTGCTCAAACGCTATGCGCCGCCCGACCGCGGCCTGGTGAGCGTCGGCGGCGCGGATCTCGCCTCGCTCGACATGTACCGGCTGCGTTCGGAAGTGATGGTGCTCGACCGCCCGACCATCGTCGAGGTGACCATCCGCGAGTATCTGACGCTCGCCGCCGCTTCGGCCCCGTCCGCGGCGATGCTGGACGCGGTCGAGCTGGTCGGGCTCAGGCGGCGGATCGCGACCTTGCCGCAGGGGCTCGACACGACGCTGGCGTCGTCGGGCTTTCCGCTGTCGATCGCGGAGGTGATGGCGCTGAAGCTCGCCAACGCGCTGCTCGTGCGCCCGCACGTGCTGATCCTTTCGCAGCTCTACGATCTCCTGCCGCCCCACCGTCTGGCCGAGGCGCTCAAGCGGCTGAAGGACGTGGGCACGACCGCGCTGCTCGTCACTGGCAGGCCGGAGGACATCCGGCTGGACGGCTGGTTCTGGCTGGGGCGGGACAATCAGCGCCGGTTCGACAGCGTCGAGGCGCTGATCGCCCAGGCGGGAGAGGTGGAGGCCGACCATGCCCCAGCGGCCTGAACATCTCGCGCATTTCCGCACGCTGGCGGCGCAGCGGCCGCCGCGGCTCGCCCGCGCGATCGCATGGATGCTGGTGATCGGCATCGCCGCGGCCGCCGCGGTGATGATCTGGGCGCCCTGGGTACAGACCGCCGCGGGGAACGGCGAGGTCGTCGCGCTCGACCCCGACGACCGCCCGCAGGAGGTGTCCGCGCTGGTGCCGGGGCGGATCGAACGATGGTACGTCCAGGACGGTCAGCATGTGAATCGCGGCGATCCGATCGCGCGCGTGGTGGATCTCGATCCCGACCTGCTGACGCGGCTGGCCGCGGAGCGCGCGCAGGTGGCCGCGGAGATCGCCGCGATCCAGCAGGCGCAGTCGGTCGCCGCGATCGACGTGTCGCGCTCGCGCCAGCTCTTCGCCGAAGGGCTGGGCTCGCGGCGTGATTTCGAGCAGACCCAGATCAAGGTAGCCGATGCGGGCGCGAAGCTCGCCGAAGCGCGCGCCAAGCTCAACCGCATCGACATCCAGCGCAACCGCCAGGCCGCGCAGCTTGTCCGGGCCCCGCGCGACGGCCGGGTGCAGCAATTGACCGGCAGCGCGGGCGGCGCGCTGGTCTCGGCGGGGGCGACGCTGGCGGTGATCGCGCCCGAGCGCGTCACCCGCGCGGTGCAGCTCTTCGTCGACGGGCGCGACGTGGCGCTGGTCCGCCCCGGACGGGCGGTGCGGCTGGAGTTCGAAGGCTGGCCCGCGATCCAGTTCAGCGGCTGGCCTTCGGTCGCGCAAGGGATGTTCGACGGGCGGGTCCGCGCGGTCGATCCGACCGCCGCGCCCGACGGGCTGTTCCGGGTGCTGGTCGAGCCGATGCCCGGCAAGCCCGCCTGGCCCGGACGGACGTTCGTCCGGCTGGGCGCCAAGGTGCGCGGGTGGGTGCAGATGGAGACGGTGTCGGTCGGCTACGAGCTGTGGCGGCAGCTCAACGACTTCCCGCTCGACTTCGGCGTGCGTCCGGCGTCCGCGGGCAAGGCGTCCGCCAAGCCCGGCGCAAAGGCCGACGATGCGGAAGCCAAGGGCAAATGATCGCGCGTGGGGTCGCGATCCTGCTGGCGTGCGCGTGCCCGGCCGCGGCGACGGCGCAGGGCCCGGTCGCCGGAGCTCCGCGGATCGCGGAGCCGCTCACGCTGGCGGAGGTCCTGCGCGCCTCCGCCAGGGCCGCGCCGCAGATCGTGGAGGCGCTGGCGCGCGTCCGCCAGGCGGAGGGCCGCGCACTGTCGGCCGAAGGCGCGTTCGACACGGTCTTCGACGTCGACGCGAAAAGCCGCCTGCTCGGCTATTATGACGGCACGGTGGTGGACGCGCGCGCGACGCGGCCGCTGACGGGCAACGGCGGGCAGCTCTACGGCGGCTACCGCGTGTCGCGCGGCGACTTCCCGGTCTACGAGGGCGAAGGCTATACCAACCGGCTCGGCGAGGTGAAGGTCGGCGGGCTGTTCGCGCTGCTGCGCGATCGGTTGGTCGACGAACGCCGGACCCGGCGGGCGCTGGCGGCGGGCGACGTCGGCGTGGCGCGGTTCGAAGCGACGGCGGTGGCGATCGGGGTGCAGCGGCGCGCGGTCGACGCCTATCAGGCGTGGGTCGCGGCAGCGTTGCGGCTGGCGGCTTACCGCGATCTGCTCGCGCTGGCCGAGAACCGGCGCGGCGCGCTGGCGCGGCAGGTAGAGCTGGGCGCCAGGCCCAACATCCTGCTGACCGAGAACGACCAGAATCTGGTCCGCCGCCGCGCGTTGGTGGTGCGCGCGGAACAGGATCTGGCGGGGGCCGCCAACGCATTGTCGCTGTTCTACCGGGACGTGGAGGGGCGTCCGGTGGTGGTCGGAGCCGAGCGTGCGCCGCGCGACGCGGGCGCGCTCGGCGGGCTTTCGGCGGGACGCCGCGCCGCGCCGCCGACGCGCCCCGACCTCGGGACGGTGCTGGCGCGCATCGATCAGTCGGTGGCGAGGCTGGCGCTGGCGCGCAACGACCTGAGACCCCGGCTCGACCTGCGCGGCGAACTGGGCAAGGAGATGGGCGAGCCGGTGCTCCCCGGCCTCACCAGGTCCCCGCTCGAGGCGACCGTCGGCGTCCGCTTCTCCGTGCCGCTGCAGAACCGCGCGGCCAAGGGGCGGGTGGCGGAGGCGAGCGCCGATGTTGATGCGCTGCGCACTCGCGAGCGCCTGCTGCGCGAGCAGATCGGGGTGGAGGTGGAGGGCATCGTCATCGCGCTGGGCGGGTCGGAGCGGCTGGCCGACATCGCTGACGAGGAGCGCACCCTCGCCGAGCGGCTCGCCGTCGCGGAGCGGCGACGCTTCGATCTCGGCTCCAGCGACTTCTTCCTGGTCAACCAGCGCGAGGAGACCGCGACCGATGCGCGCGTGCGGCTGATCGACGCCGGCGCCCGGGTGGCGGCGGCGCGCGCCGAACTCGCCGCGGCCACGGCCGACGAGAGCGCTTTGGGGTTGTAGAGCTCCTCGTCCGGACTGCGCAGGCTGAAGTCGAGCAGCAACCAGCCCTCCGGCGCCTCGTCACCGCAGGCGACAACAGCCCTTGCCATAGCGCAGCGATGTGGCATTGTGTTGACTGCGGATGCAAAGGGGAGAGAAGCGGATGGGAACGGCCATCGACAGGCGCGCCGTCGTGATCGGGGGAGCCGCGCTCGCGGGGGCCGCGGCGACGGGCGCGACCGCGCAGCGCCGCCGGTCGCCGCCCGGACGCCCCTTTCTGTTCGGGGTCGCCACCGCGGCGCACCAGGTCGAGGGCAACAACGTCAACAGCGACTATTGGGTGCTGGAGAACGTGGCCTCGACAGGGTTCCCCGACCGCTCGGGCGACGCCTGCGACAGCTGGGCGCGGTGGCGCGAGGATGTCGCGCTGGTCGCAAGCATGGGGCTCAACGCCTATCGCTTCTCGATCGAATGGGCGCGGATCGAGCCCGAGCCCGGGCAGTTCTCGCTCGCGGTGCTCGAGCATTACCGGCGGATGTGCATCGCGTGCCGGGAGGCCGGGATAGAACCGGTGGTCACCTTTCACCATTTCACCAGCCCGCGCTGGATCGCGGCGATGGGCGGGTGGGAGAACCCGGAGGTCGCCGATCGCTACGCGCGCTATTGCGGCCGCGCGGCGCAGAGCCTGCGCGACGTGATGCGTTGGGCCTGCACGATCAACGAGCCCAATGCGCAGGTCAATTCCTATGTCGTCGCGCGCGGCGCGCCCTTCAAGCGCGAGGCGCAGGTGCGCGCGGAAGCGGCGCGGGCGGTCGGGTCCAACCGCTTCTGCTCCTTCTTCCAAGGCGATTCGTTCAAGGTCCGCGACGTCTGCCTCGTCGCGCACGCCAAGGGGCGCGACGCGATCAAGTCGGCCGCGCCGCAGACCAAGGTCGGGATCACGCTGGCGCTGCAGGACCTTCGCCAGGGGCCCGACGGCGCGGACCTCTACCGACGCATATGGAAGGAGGCGCGCGCGCCCTTCTACGAGGCGGCGCGGGCGGACGATTTCATCGGCGTCCAGTCGTACAACCGCATGACGACCGGCCCTGACGACTATCTGCCGACGCCCCCCGGCGCATTCGCGGACTCCTGGAACCGCGATTCGGCCCCCGACGTGCTCGCCGCGGCGGTGCGGGAGGCGCACCGCGAGACCCGCGTGCCGGTGCTGGTCAGCGAGCACGGGATCAACGCGGTCGACGACCGGTTGCGCGTGCGTCATCTCGCGCCGTCGCTCGAAGGGCTGGCGGGTTGCGTCGCCGAAGGCATACCGGTGCTCGGCTACATTCACTGGACCTTGCTCGACAATTTCGAATGGGGGTCGGGATACGCGCCCCGGTTCGGCCTGTACGCGGTCGACCGCACCAGCTTTCGGCGCACCGCCAAGCCGAGCGCGGCGGCTTATGCCCGGCTCGCTCGCGCGATGCGGCCGCGTCTGGAGCGCCGGGCATGATCGCGCCGCCGCTGACCCGCCGCCTGAAGGCCGCCTTCGCGATCGGCAGCACCGCCGAATCGATCGTGCTCACCGTCACCAACGGCTTTCTGCTGCTCTATTACAATCAGGTGCGCGGGGTGCCCGCCGAATGGGTCGGCATCGCCTTGTCGATCGGGCTGATCGTCAACGCGCTGTTCGATCCGCTCGTCGGCTCGTGGTCCGACCGGACCAACACCCGCTGGGGTCGGCGCCATCCCTTCATGTTCGCCTCCGTCCTTCCCGCCGCGCTGCTGTTCTGGGCGGTGTTCAATCCCCCGGCCGTGCTGGATAATCTGGGAGAGGCGATCTGGCTCGCGGTCATCAACGTGCTGCTGGTGCAGGCGATGACGATCTTCCACACCCCGCACCTCGCGTTCGGGGGAGAGCTGTCGGAAGATTATATCGAACGCACCAACGTGATGAGCTGGAACATGTTTTTCCTGTGGATGGGCGATACCGCGGGCTGGCTGCTGTCCTTTGCGTTGTTCTTCCGGGCATCGCAGGAGTTCCCCAACGGCGCGCTCGATCCGTCGCGCTGGCCCGCCTTCACCGTCACCGTCGCGGGGATCGTGGTCGTCTGCCTGTTCGTGTCGACCTGGTTCACCCGCTCTCGCATCCCGTATCTGCCGGTTCGCGCCGCGGAGACGCCCAAGTTCGGCGGGCGCGAGTTCATCCGCGATCTCGGCCGCGCGCTGTCGAACCGCAGCTATGTCGTGCTGCTGATCGGCTTCTTCTTTCTGTCGCTGATGAGCGGCGTGCGCAACGGCCTGTGGATCTACACCGCGACCTATTTCTGGCGGCTCACCAACGATCAGATCAGCTTTTTCGTGATCGGCAGCCTGGCGGGATACCTGTTCGGATCGTTCGCGGTGGCGGCACTCCACCGGCGCTTCGACAAGCGCTGGACCGGGATGGTCGCGCTGGCGGTCTATTGCATCGGCCCCGCGATCCCGCTCGCGCTCGGCTGGGCGGGGGTGATGGGGCCGGGGACGCCGGGGCTGGTCTGGATCCTGATCGCCTTCTCGACGCTGCAGCATGCGCCCTATTCGATCATGACCACGACGATCTACTCGGCGCTCGCCGACATCGCGGACGAGAACGAGCTCAAATACGGCATCCGGCAGGAAGGCGTGCTGTATTCGACGCGGACGCTGTTCGCGAAGGTCGATCAGGCGATCGGCACCGCGCTCGCCGGCTGGGTGCTCGCGTTCATCGCCTTCCCCGCGAAGGCGGTCCCGGGGCAGGTGCCCGGCGCGGTGCTCGACGGCCTTGCCGCGGCCTTTGTGCTCTCGACCGTCCCCGGCCTGGTCGCGGTCATCTTCTACGGCATGCTGCGGGTCTCGCGGGAGAGTTATGCCGAAACCCATTCGGCGCTCCTCGAACGCCGCGAAGCGCGGGTCGAGGCCGAGCAGGCGACCGAGACCTCCATCGCGGGCGGCGCGACGTCCCCCGCCTGAAAGGACCCAGCCATGACCGATCATGCGGCGAACAAGCGGCTCGTCGTCGCGTTCCTGGACGAGCTGGAGCGCGCGGAAGGCGACGCGATCGCGCGCGTCCTCGACCGATATTGCCATCCCGACGCGGCGTGGCGAATCTTTCATCCGTTCAACACGCTTGATGGGTCGGATGCGGTGCGCAGCGGCTTCTGGGAGCCGCTGAAGGCGTCGTTTCCGGATCACGAACACCGGCTCCACTTCGCGATCGCCGACACTTATGAAGACCGCGAATGGGTCGCGACGCTCGGCCATGTCATGGGCACGTTCGCCGCGCCGTGGATCGGCATACCCGCGAACCACGGCCTGACTTTTCTCCGCTTCGCGCTCAACGCCCGGCTGCGCGACGGCCGGATCGACAAGGCGTTCATCCTGCTCGACGTGCTCGACGTCATGCGGCAGGCGGGCTTCTATCCGTTGCGCCGCATGCCGGGCTCGCCCGAACAATGGCCCGGACCCCCTGCCTCGTCCGGCGCGGACCTCGAAGGGTGGGACGGCGTGCGCGGGGAGACCTCGCTGCGGATCATCCGAGAGATGCAGATGGGGCTGGCGCAGGGCAAGGCGCTTCAGGATCTCGCGGCCGCGCGCGGCAACCACAGCCCGCACTGGCACGACAACATGAACTGGTACGGCCCCGCGGGCGTCGGCTCGTCGCGCGGGCAGCGCGGCTTTCTCGACTTCCACGGCGCGCTGTTCATCCAGGCGTTTCCGGATCGCGCGGGGATCGTGCGCGAGCACGAGGGGCCGGACGATCGTCCAGGCCATTACATCCGGGGCGGCGACGGCCGCTTTGCGGTCACCGCGGGTTGGCCCTCGCTCTACGGCACGCATCTGGGCGGCGGCTGGCTGGGGGTGCCGCCGTCGGGGCGCAAGGTCGAGATGCGGGTCGCCGATTGGTACCGGCTCGATCGGGATGACAAGATCATCGACAATTGGGTGGCGATCGACACGCTTCACCTGCTCCACCAGTTTGGGCTCGACGTGCTCGACGACCTCCGCTTCATCGCCGATCCGGGGCTGCCGCGCTGGCCCCGCTGAAGCATGCTTGCATGCGCAGTCATTATAATCTAACGTGAGATCTGGGAGACTCGAAAGAACACGGCAGGGGGAGAGCATCATGCGCACAAAAAGCGTTCACGGGACCAAGCAGACGTTCGGCCTTCTTCTCTGCAGCGCGGCGGTCGCCGCGTTGCTGGCGGCTCCGGCCGCGGCGCAATCGACCGGGTCCACGGACACGAGCCCGACCGCAACCGAACAGCCGGCCTCCGCCCAGCCCGAAGCGGCGCTGCCGGGCGACATCATCGTCACCGCCCAGCGCCGCGCCGAACGGGTGCAGGATATTCCGCTGTCGGTGACTGCGGTATCAGGCGAGGCGCTGACCAACGCGCAGGTGACCACCGCCGAGCGGCTCGAGCAGCTCGTGCCCGGCATCCGCATGGGCCGATCGGGCTCCGACCTGCGCCCTGCGATCCGCGGAACCTACACCGAAAACGTCGGCGTCAACGGCGATCCGCGCATCGGCATCTACATCGACGACATCTACCAGTCGCGCACCAGCCAGATCCCGCCGATCGTCGATCTCGCGCGGGTCGAGGTGCAGAAGGGGCCTCAGGGCACGCTCTACGGCCGCAACAGCTTCGGCGGCAACATCGCGTTCAATTCGGCGCTGCCCAACGACCGCTTCTCGGGCGGCGTGGACGCCATCGTCGGCAATTACGATCGTTACCGGGTCGACGCCTTCGTCAACGTGCCGATCACCGACGGCGTCGCGCTGCGCGTCGCGGGGATGCGCGAGAAGCAGGACGGCTACATCAAGAACATCAACCCCGCGGGCAACGACGCGGGCGACGTCGACCAATATTACGTGCGCGGCACGCTGCGCATCGCGCCCGCGGCGCTCGACGGGCTGGAGGTCGTGCTGCGCGGCTCCTATCTCGATCAGGGCGGCGCCGGGCAATACGGCTTCGGCTACAAGTTCGTCGGCGTGCTCGTCGATGAGACGCTGATCCGCCAGCCGGGGCAATCGCTGACCCGCAACGGCGTGACCTACGACCTGCCCAACGGCTTCAACGGGCAGAGCTATACCGGCACGCCGCTGCTGGTCGATTCGCGCTTCCGCGACGGCATTCCCGATATCGCGGGGGTCGACGTCGGGCTGCCGACGCTCGACGACCCGTACCGCGTCAATTTTGCCGGCGTGACGTTCCTCGATGCGCGCCAGTACGCCGGATCGGGGCACATCACCTATGATTTCGGGCCGGTCACGCTCCGGTCGATCACCAGCTATTCCGATTTCGAGAACATCCGGACGGGCAGCAGCCTCACCCCGGTTCTGCTCAACTATTCGTACATCAAGACCGGGGCCAAGACCTTCACCCAGGAAGTCCAGCTGTTGTCCAGCGATTCGGGCAGCCCGCTGCAATACATTCTCGGCGGCTATTATTACGACGACAAGGTGACCGAGCACAACGTCACCAACGTCAACCGCGCCTATTCGACCGCGACCGCGCCGGCGGGGCAGCAATATTTCACGTTCGGCTTCACCGCCTTGCCCACCGCGGCGCAGGGGCTGAACCAGGCGACCGCCTATGACAGCTTCAGCGCGCTGGAGCAGCGGATCAAATCCTATGCGGCGTTCGGGCAGGTGTCCTACACGATCGCCGACAAACTGACGGTCACCGGAGGCTTGCGCTACACCAAGGACGACAAGGGGCTGAAGACCACCGTGTTCAACACGGTGGCGGCGGGCGGCACGGGATCGTCCTATTACGCGCACAACATCAACGATCCGGTCAGCTACACCTGCGGCGGCTTCGTGCCCGCGAACGGCGCGTCCAACGCCAGCGCCGCGACGATCGCCACCGCATACCGCTTCGTCTGCAACGACCTGTCGCAGGATTTCGTCACCTATCGTGCGGCGGTGGATTACAAGTTCACCCGCAACAACATGGTCTACGCCAGCTATTCGACCGGCGTGCATTCGGGCGGGTTCAACACCGGGCCGGTGACGATCGCGGGCGTGCCGACGCTGCTCCCCTTCGAGCCCGAAAAAGTCCAGGCGTACGAGATCGGCACCAAGAACACGCTGATGGGTGGGCAGCTGACCTTCAATCTGGCGGCCTTCTACAACAAGTATACCGACCTGCAGGCGCAGACCTCGATCCCCAACCCGAACAATCCGCTGCAGGGGGTCATCGCGCTGACCCAGAACATCGGCCGCGACGACGCCTACGGCATCGACGTGGAGGCGGTGATCCGTCCGACCCGGCAGCTGACCGTCAACCTGGCGCTCAACTGGATGCACGCGCGCGAGCGTGATTACGCGATCAACCTGTTCAATTTCGGCGGAGTCGCGACCTTCTGCAACATCACGCCGAGCTGCACCGCGGCCTCGGGCGAGATCAACACGGTTCAGGGCACGCCCTTTCCCAACCCCCGCACCGATCCCAACCGCTTCATCCCGCTGAACGGTCCCGACGGCAACCAGATCATCATTGGCGGGGTGCCGCAGTGGCGCTACGTGATCGCGGGCGAGGGCCGGGACGGCACGCGCTTCACCTCGCGCAAGGCCTTTTCGCCCGACATCACCGTGCAGGTCGGCGTGTCGTACGATCTGGATCTGGGCGGGGCGGGGCGGCTCACGCCCGAAGTGCAGTCGTTCTTCAGCGGCGACTATATCCTGACCGACATCACCCCGAACTTCGGCAACCAGGAGGCGTTCACCCGCACCGACCTGCGGCTGACATGGCGCAGCGCCGACGACCGGTTCCGGCTGGGCGCGTTCGTCAACAACGTCGAGGACACCGCGGTCATCACCCGCGCGGTGTACAGCAACCACCGGACGCTGCTCGGCAATTACGCGATCGGCCGGACCTACGGCCTGAGCGGCGGCGTCCGCTTCTGACCGGGCGAGCGGCGATAGCTGTTCCGGCGAGCGCCGGGCGGCTATCGTCGCGCCCCATGAAGACGATTCAGTCAGACCCCGGCGGATCGGATGCGGAGCCCGCCCACCGCCGACCGACCTCCTACGACGTGGCGCAGCTCGCAGGCGTGTCGCAGTCGGCGGTGTCGCGCTGCTTCCGCCCGGGCAGCAGCATCTCGCCCGAAAAGCGCAAGCTGATCCAGAAGGCCGCCGCCAAGCTAGGCTATCAACCCAATGCGATCGCCTCCGGGCTGATCACCAAACGGTCGAATCTGGTCGCGGTGCTGATCTCCAACCTGACCAACCTTTATTATCCCGAAGTGCTGGCCCAGCTGACCCACCGGCTCGACGAACGCGGCATCCGCGTGCTGCTGTTCGCGCTCAGGACCGAGAGCGAGGTCGACGCGGCGCTGGATCAGATCTGGCGCTACCGCGTCGACGGGGCGATCGCCGCGGCCAGGCTGTCGGCCGCGCAGCTGCGCGCCTTCGAACGGCACCGCGTGCCCGTCGTGCTCTACAACCGCTTCGCGGAAGGCGAGCCGGTTCCCAGCGTCTGCTGCGATTCGCTGGCGGGCGAGCGGCTGCTGGTCGACCGGCTGGTCAACGCGGGCAACCGGCGGTTCGGGATCATCGCGGGGCCGCAGGACAGTTTCGTCGGCAATCAGCGGGTCGAGGGCGCGCTCGCGCGCCTGGCGCATCACGGGCTGGAGGCGCGCGTGGTGCCCGGCGCGTTCGACCATGACAGCGGCGCGGCGGGGCTCCGTACGCTGCTCGGCGAAGGCGTGCGGCCGGAGGCGGTGCTGTGCGCCAACGACCTGATGGCGATCGGCGCGATCGACGCGGCGCGGCACGAATTCGGCCTGACGCTTCCCGACGATCTGTCGATCGCGGGCTTCGACGGCGTCGGCCCCGCCACCTGGCCGAGCTATCGCCTCACCACCATCCGCCAGCCGGTGCGGCGGATGACGGAGGCGGCGGTGACCATGCTGCTTGAGCGGGTCGAGCAGCCCCAGCTCCCGCCGGAGGTGCGCAGCTTCGCGGGCGCCTTGATCGAGGGAACATCGGCAAGGCTGTGACTCCGTATTGACTGCGGATGCAAACGGCGGCACGATGGCGCGCATGCCCGAAAGGTCCACCGCCAGCGACGCGGCTCTGCCGTTCACCCTGCCCGATCGCGCGCCGGTCACCCGCATCCGTCAGCGCGACGCGCGCGACCTGGCGAGGCCCGCGCTTCCCGCCGGACGCGAGCGGACGCAGCCGATGGCGGGGTTCGAGGACCGGTTCACCGACATCGTGGACTATATTGTCCGCATCACCGACGAGATCTGGATGGATCGCGCGGTCGGCTACATCTACGACACCTATGATCCGTCTTGCACGATCTACTCCTCCTACGGCGTGGTGCGCTCGGTCGAAGAGGTGATCGCGTCGACGGTGGCGACGCTCAACGCCTATCCGGACGGCGAAATCCACCACCTTGCGGTCGCGTGGAGCGGCGACGAGCAGCAGGGCTTCTACACCTCGCATCTCGGGCACAGCCGGTCGACAAACGTCGGGCGCACGCCCTGGGGCCCCGGCACCGGGCGGCGCACGTCCATCCGCTTCGTCGCCGACTGCGTCAGCCGCGACAACCGGGTCCATACCGAATGGCTGGTGCGCGACAACGGAGCCGCGGTCCGCCAGCTCGGGTACGACCCGCACGACATCGCGCGCCGCGCCGCCGAGACAAGCGCGCTCGAGCGGTTCGTCCTTTCGCCGGAGACCCGGCTGGAGGGGCAAGCGCCCAGGCGACGGCTCGATGCGGATACACGCACCGTCGATGGCTGGGCCCGGTCGCTGTTCCACGACGTCTGGAACCTGCGCCGGCTCGACTGGCTCGCCCGCCACTACGCCGACGACGTCATCGCGCACGCGGGCGGCGGGCGAACCGCGCAAGGGCTGCGCAACTACCAGGCCTTGGTCCTCCACGTCCTCGCCGCGATCCCCGACGGCGTCATGCGGGTCGAGCACGTCTGCTGGACCGACGAGACCGACGGGGTGATCGTCGCGGTGCGCTGGGTGCTGGAGGGGACCACCGCGCCCGGCGGCGTGCTGGGCGAATGTCCCGCGGGCAAGCCCGTCTTCATGATGGGCATGAGCCATCTGCGGCTGTCGGGCGGATCGATCGTCGAGGAGTGGATGTTGTTCGACGAAGTGGGCGTGCTCGCCCAGGCGTATCGCTGATGGCCTGGGATCAGGAGCCGGAGGTGCGGTCGCCGGTCGGTCGGCCGATGGCGGAGCAGATGGCCGAAGGGCCGCGGCGGCAGGCGCTGAACGGGTTCGACCCGGTCTATCGCGACATCGTCGACTACATCGTCCGCTGCACCCACCGGATCTGGGAAGAGAAGGACGTCGGGCTCTGCCGCACCCACTACGGCGCGGATTGCGAATTGCACACGCTGGCGGGCCCCGCCGTCGGCATGGAAGTCGTGACGCAGAACACCGTCGGCGCGCTGGCGGCCTATGCCGACCGCGTCGTGCTCGCCGAGGACGTGATCTGGAGCGAGGACGCGCCGGGCGAATATCACAGCTCGCACCGGATCATGAGCCGGTCGACCCACTTCGGCGACGAGCCGCTGATCGGCGCGGCGTCGATGCGCGGAACGGGCGCGACGACGATCGCCGACTGCAAGGTCGTCGCGAATCGGATCGTCGAGGAATGGCTGGTCCGCGACAATGCGCGCGCGCTGTGGCAGGTCGGCGCGGACCCGCGAACGATCGCCGAAGCCGCGGCGGCGGCGGACCGCGACGGCGACCAGGCGCGGCACGGATGGCGCGCCCGCGCGATCGCCGCCGTGCGCGACGAGCCCAGCGTTGCCGTGGCGGAGGGCCATCCGGCCGCGGCCCCCGCCGCGATGCTCCGGCGCGCCTTCGCCGACGACCTGTACGGCGAAGCGGCCGCCGCTCTCTCTCCCGCCGTGGAGGTCCGCTGGCCGTCCAACCGGCGCGGGTTCGGACGCGGCTATTGGATCGGCTGCGCGATGCAGTTGAGCGCCATGCTCCACGAACGCGCGTTCCGGCTCGATCACGTCGCCGCCCGGCCGCTGCCGCACGGCGACATCGCGGTGGCGCTGCGCTGGTCGCTCGCCGGGTTCCACCGCGGACTGGGCCCGTGGGGCCAGCCCTCGGGCCGCGAGCTGCTGCTGATGGCGGTGTCGCACTATCGGCTGCGCGGCGGCGCCATAGTGGAGGACGTGACGGTGTTCGACGAGGTCGCGGCGATGCGTCAGGCGGCGGGCGGGCTGGGCGCATGAGCGTCGCGGCCCACTTGCGCGCGCTGGCCGAGGGCCGCCGTCCCGCCGATGACGGCCTGCTCGGCGCCTGCCGGCTCGAGTGGCGCGGCGCGGAGGCCTATGGCGAGGAAGCGATCCTGGAGCTGTTCCGCGCCGCGCCGTTCGCGCCCGAAGGGGCGAAGCTGGTGGAGACCGCCTGCTCGGCGGCGTGGATCGGCGCGGACGCGGCGCTGGTCGCGGACGTCTACGACGGCCGGATCGGCCGATTGTGGCGGATCGGCATGGGGGACGCGCCGGAGCCGGAACCTGCGGTCTCGGTCGCATTCGATCCGGATCTGCGCCAGCAGCGCGGCGACGTGCTGTTGCGCGCAGAGGATCATCCCGAGCTCGCCCGCGATCAGGTCGAGCGGCTGATCGAGGCGGGCCGGGCGCTGACCGCCGCGCATGACGGGCCGCCGCTGCACCGCGCGCGGGCGTGGGCGGTGCGCGCGTTCACCGCAGGCGACGACACCGCCGCATTGTTCGCGGTGCATCGGCTGACCGGCGGGCCGACGCGCGGCGGCGGCTTCGGCTATGCCGCCGTCCTGCTCGGCGGACCGGTGATCGCGGAGCGGGAACCTGACCGTCCGTGGACTCCGCGCCTGTGAGCATGGCGACGCCGGTTCTTCTTCCCGGCAACATGTGCGACGAAAGGTTGTGGACCGCCGAGGTGCGCAGCGCGCTGCCGGGCTGCGTCGACGCGGCGCTCACCCGCGACGCGACGATCGACGCGATGGCCGCGCGGGTGCTCTCGTTGGTCGAAGGGCCGGTCGTGCCCGTCGGCTTCTCCATGGGCGGCATCGTCGCGCTGGCGATGGCGAGGGCCGCGCCCGAGCGTATCGCGGCGTTGGTGCTGCTCGACACCAACCCCGCCGCCGATCTGCCGGAGCGCGCCGCCGCGCGGCCGCGTCAGCAGGCCGATGTGCGCGACGGCGCGCTCGAGCGGATCGTGGTGGAGGAGCTCAAGCCCAATTACCTCGCCGCCGCCAATCGCGCCGACGCCGCGCTGCTGAGCCTGCTTCGCGACATGGCGATGGGGCTGGGGGAGGAGGTGTTCGTCCGGCAGAGCGAAGCGCTGCGGACGCGGCCCGACCAGAGCGGAGTGCTCGCCGCGCTCGACACGCCGGTCCTGATCGCGTGCGGCGCGGAGGATCGGCTGTGTCCCCCCGCCTGGCACGAGGCGATGGCCTCAGCCGCCCGCAATGCGACGCTGCACGTCGTGCCCGGCGCGGGCCACATGCTGCCGCTGGAGCAGCCTGCGCGGCTGGCGGCGATCCTCACCGCATGGAGAACGGCATGATCCGCACCACCCACGTCGGCTCGCTGCCGCGATCGGCCGAGGTCACCGACCTCATCTTCGCCGCCGAGCGCGGTGAGGCGGTCGACCCGGCGCACTTCGACGCGGTGGTCGGCGCGGCGGTCGGCGACGCCGTCGAACGTCAGTGCGCGGCCGGGATCGACATCGTCTCCGACGGAGAAATGTCGAAGATCAGCTATGCGACCTATATCAAGGACCGGGTGACCGGATTCGACGGCGACTCGCCGCGCACCCCGCCCGCCGATCTCGAAGCCTTTCCCGGCTTTCTCGCGCGGCAGGCGAAGGGCGGCGGCACGCCCAGCTACCGTCGTCCGCGCTGCGTCGGCCCCGTCGCCCCGCTGACGCTCGCGCCGCTCCAGGACGACCTGCGCCGGTTCGCGGCCGCGCGCGCGAGCCACGGCGATCCGGCGGGCTTCATGAACGCCGCGTCGCCCGGCGTGATCGCGCTGTTCCAGCCCAACGATCACTACCCCGACGACGACGCCTATCTGGAGGCGCTCGCCGAGGCGATGCGCCCGGAGTACGAGGCGATCGTCGCCGCCGGGCTGGTTCTCCAGCTCGACAGTCCGGACCTCGGGCTCGGCCGCCACATGATGTACAAGGACCGCGACGAAGCCGATTATCTCGTGCGGATCGAGCGGCATGTCGCGGTGCTCAATCATGCGCTGCGCGACGTGCCCGCGGATCGGGTGCGGATGCACGTCTGCTGGGGCAATTACGAAGGCCCGCATCACTGCGACGTCGAAATGGCGACAATCCTGCCCGTCCTGATGAAGGCCAAGCCGACCGGGCTGCTGTTCGAAACCGCCAATCCGCGCCACCAGCACGATGTCGAGGCGTTCGAAGCCGCGCTCGCCACGCTGCCCGAGGACTGCGTGCTCATCCCCGGCGTGATCGACACCACCACCAATTTCGTCGAGCACCCCAAGGTGGTGCGCAACCGGATCGAGGCGTTCACCGATCTGGTCGGGGCCGATCGGGTCCTGGCCGGAACCGATTGCGGATTCTCCACCTTCGCGGGCTTCGGGGCGGTCGATCCGGACATCGTCTGGGCGAAGCTGGCGACGCTCGCCGAGGGCGCGGCGATGGTGCGGTCGTGATGCTCAAGGCGCGGCTCGCCGCGGGCGAGCCGCTGATCGGCAGCTTCCTCAAGACGCCGTCGCCGATCCTGGTGGAGGTTCTCGCGACCGCGGGGCTCGACTGCCTGTGCCTCGACGCCGAACATGCGCCGTTTGATCGCGGCGACGTCGACCTGTGCGTGATGGCGGGGCGCGCCGCGGGGCTGCCGATCCTGGTGCGCACGCCCACCGCCGCGGCGGAGCATATCCTCAGCGCGCTCGATTGCGGCGCGGACGGCGTGCTGCTGCCGCATATCCGCGCGGCGGCGGAGGCCGAGGCGGCGGTGGCGGCGGCGACCTATCGTCCCGGCGGCCGCGGCTATGCGGGTTCGTCGCGCGCCGCGCGCTATGGGCTGGCGTCGATGGCGGAGCACCGCGCCGCGGCGCAGCAGCGAACGCTGGTGATCGCGCAGATCGAGGATGTCGAGGCGGTCGAGGCGATTGACGAGATCGCGGCGGTGGAGGGCTTGGACGCGCTCTTCGTCGGGCGGATCGACCTCACCGTCGCGCTGGACGCCGCGACGCCCGATGCGCCGGAAGTGATCGCGGCGGTCGACCGGGTGATCGCGGCGGGGCGACGCGCGGGCAAGCCGGTCGGCATGTTCGTGCCCCGCGACGCGGACGTGCCCGGCTGGCGCGCGAAAGGCGCAACCCTTTTCCTGCAGGGGTCGGAGCACGCCTTCATCCGCGCAGGCGCGGCGGCGATGCGCCGCGCCGCCGACGGCTGAGCCGATCAACCCGTCGGGCGGACCACGAAGACGATCGCGCCGGCGTCGCTGCGATAGATCGGATCGGCCCCGTTCGGCACCGTGATCGTGTCGCCGGCGTCGAGCCGGGTCGACCCCAGCCGGGTCTCGACATCGAGCCGACCCGCCTGAACGAAGAGCACCTCGCGCCCGCCGCGCCGCTCGTCCCCCGAGGAGAATGCGATCCGCGACACGGTGAAGCCGTCCGTGGGGGGCAGCAGGCCGCCTTCCCCGATCACGGTCGTCTCGCCGGCCGCGGCCATGTCGGCGGCGCGGGCGATCACCTCCGGCTCGTCGGCGGACGTCATCACCCGCAGGCGCGCGATCGTCTCCGGGCTGGTCACGGGCATCGGCGGAACATCCGCGGGAATCGCCTGGCCCGCCGCGGTGTCGACCAGCGCGCCGTTCGCCAGCAAGACCAGGCCATAGTCCTTGGCCATCGCGAACACGCTCGGGGCCCAGGTGACGCGCCCCGGATCGTCGCCGCCCAGCACCGACCAGAGAAAGCCGGTGTCGTCGCCGATATTCCTGAAGCCGCGAAAGGCGTGGGTCGGAAACGACACCAGGTCGCCTGGCCCAGCCTCGATCCGGGCGTCGTCGCCGTGTTCGCCGAAGTCGAACCGCCAGCGGCCCGAATGCACCACGAAGACCTCGGCGGTGTCGTGGCTGTGCTGCGAATTGGTGCATCCGGGTGGCTGCCGCGCGCCGCCGATGTTGAAGCCGTGGGCTTCGGCGATGTGGACGTGCTGATCCGGATTCTCGGACACGCCCGGTCCGATGATCGTGAAATTCTCCTTGCGGTCGGACCCGGGCGTGCGGGTGTCGACAAAGGCGTTCAGGCAGGGAACCAGATCGCGGTAGCGAACCACCCGCTGTTCCAGGCCCGTGTCGCCGGACGTACGCTGTTCCGCCTCTGCCAAGGTCATGTCGATCCCCCGATGGTCAACGCATCTTGCGTTTTCTTGCATCCGCAGTCAAGATGCGACTGCTGGGATTTCACGGGGACTGGAAATGGCAGACTGGTTGAAGCGGGGCGCGACCACGGAGGTCCGCGCGGAGTCGGATCGCAAGGTGCGCGACGTGGTGGAGGCGACGCTCGCCGACATCGAGGCGCGTGGCGATGCGGCGGTGCGCGAGCTCTCCATCCGCTTCGACGGGTGGGACCGCGAAGACTACCGACTGACGCAGGCCGAGATCGACCGCTGCGTCGAGTCGCTCAGTCCGCAGGATATCAAGGACATCGAGTTCGCGCAGGCGCAGGTCCGCAATTTCGCGCAGGTGCAGCGCGCCTCGATCACGGACGTCAAGGTCGAGACGCTGCCCGGCGTCGTGCTGGGCCACCGGAACATCCCGGTGAACGCGGCCGGCTGCTACGTGCCGGGCGGCAAGTATCCGCTCCTGGCGGGCGCGCACATGAGCGTGATCACCGCCAAGGTCGCAGGCGTCCAGCGCGTGGTCACCTGCGCGCCGCCGTTCGAAGGGCAACCCGCGCGCGCGATCGTGGCGGCGCAGGCAATGGCCGGCGCGGACGAGATCTATGCGCTGGGCGGAATCCAGGCCGTCGGCGCCATGGCGATCGGCACCGATCGGATCGCCCCCGTCGACATCCTGGTCGGGCCCGGCAACGCCTTTGTCGCCGAAGCCAAGCGCCAGCTGTTCGGGCGCGTCGGAATCGACCTGTTCGCAGGGCCCACCGAGACGCTGGTGATCGCCGATGACGTCGCGGCCGACGGCGAATTGTGCGCGACCGACCTGCTGGGCCAGGCGGAGCATGGGCCCGATTCGCCCGCGGTGCTGCTCACCACCAGCCGCGCGCTGGCGGAGGACACGATGCGCTGGATCGACAAGCTGCTCGAGATACTCCCCACCCGCGACCATGCGCGCCGGGCGTGGGAGAGTTTCGGCGAGGTGATCGTGGCGGCGGACGATGCGGAGATGGTGCGGGTCGCCGACGAGATCGCGTCCGAGCACGTCCAGGTGATGACGCGCGACCCCGACTACTTCCTCGCCAACATGACCAATTACGGCGCGCTGTTCCTCGGGCCGCGAACCAACGTCGCGTACGGCGACA
>SXHP01000302.1 GCA_005773165.1 Sphingomonadales bacterium
CACGCGACGTCGCACGAGGACCCTGTGTTCGAGATCTACGGCGTCATTCTCTATTGCGTCGCCAACATGCCCGGCGCGGTCGCGCGCACCTCCGCCTTTGCGCTCAACAACGCGACGCTGCCGTTCGTGATAAAGCTCGCGAACCTCGGCGCAGAAGCCGCCATGAAGGCCGATCCGCATCTGGCTGCGGGGCTCAACGTCCGCGGCGGCAAGATCGCGTACAAGGCGGTCGCCGACGATCTCGACTTGCCGTACCAGGCTTGGAACGGATGAGGAACACGGGTGTTGTAAGCGGTTGAAAGGAGCCGATCATGGCCGACCACGAAAACCCCAAGACGCACCCGACCTCCAACGCCGTCAAGGACCCGCACGATTGGACCACGGGCGACGAGCCGATGACCGGCGCGCAGGCGAGCTACCTCAAGACCCTGTCCGAGGAAGCGCACGAGGAATTTCCGGAGGACCTGAACAAGGCGGATGCGTCGATGAAGATCGACGAGCTTCAGGAGAAGACCGGCCGGGGAAAGTAGCGACGGTCGTCGTTCACCCGTCCCGGGTATCGACGGGCTGAACCCAATCTAGCCAACCCGGACTTGTTCCGGGGTCCAGACCTCCGCAGGCGAGAGCGCTCTTTGTGGCGCCCTGGACCCCGGAACACGTCCGGGGTGACGTCTGGCTTTTGGCGAAGTGCAGGATCCTATCGCGGCGGCGGCCCAGGCTGCTGCATCGCCAGCAACCGGTCGAGCAGCGCCAGCCGCAGCGCCAGCTCCCGCCGGTACGACACCCCGTTCGGCGTAAGCGCCAGCGCGCGGACCCAGTATGGCCGCGCCGCGGCGAAGTCGCCCGCGCGGAGGTGCGCCAGCCCCTCGAAGAACGGCGGCGCCGGGTGCGCGGGCGCGAGCCGCTTCGCACGCGCGAAGGCGAAGCGGGCGGCGGGTGAAACCTGGCCAGCGTCGTGGCGCGCATAAGCGGTGCCGAGCGCGGTCCACAACGCATAGCTGTTCGGCAACTTGCCGATGCCGCCGAGCAGCACGCGGATCGCGGATCGGTCGTCGCCTCGCTCCCCCATCGCGTCGGACGCGACCAGATAGGCCGCGTCGAGCGTGAAACGCCCGACCATTTCGTCGCGCAATTGCGTGGTGCCCGGATCCTCGCGCGGGGTAGCCGCGCGGGGGTCAGGCGCGCTGCCGCCGAGCGCGGGGCTGCCCTGCCAGGCATAGCCCGCCGCGCCGAGCATCAGCGCCGCACCGACGAACGACCACAAGGCGCTGCGGACGCCGAGCACGGCCATCAACGTCATCGCGCCCGCCGCCAGGAACGCCAGCCAGACCCAGCCCATCAGCGCCGCCTCCGAAAGCTCGCGCGCGCGATCAGCAGCCCGGCCGCGAGGAGAACGAGCGGCGCGATCCACAGCGGCGCGGTCGCGGCGGAGAGCGGCGGATCATAGGTGACATAGTCGCCGTAGCGCTCGATCAGCCATGCGCGCACCTGGCTCGGCCGCTCGCCCGCCGCGATCCGCCGGCGGACGAGCGCGCGCATGTCCGCTGCCATCGGCGCGTCGCTGTCCGCGATCGACTGGCCCTGACAGACGATGCAGCGCAGCGTCTCCATCAGCGCCTTCGCTGCCTGCTCACGCGCGGGGTCGGGCAGTTGGGTGTCGGCGAGCGCATCAGGCGGCGTCCCCTGCCCCGCCAGCGGCGACGCCGCCACGAGCGCGAGCGCAAGCACCTTCCTCATCACCGCGCCTCCCTCACCGCAGCGGCGATCCCGATCACATGCTCCGGGCGAATGTCGCCGATGTGCTGCGACACGATCCGGCCGCGGCCGTCAATGACGAAGGTCTCGGGCACCCCCGACGAGCCGAGGGCGAGCTGAACGCTGCTCGCGCGGTCGTCGCCGATCGCGGCATACGGATCGCCGTGCCGCGCAAGGAAAGCGCGCACCGCGGGCGCGGTGTCATGGATCGCGACCGCGTCGATGCGGATGCCCATGCGCTGCAGCGCCAGCAGTTGCGGCGCTTCGGCGATGCAGGGCACGCACCAGCTCGCGAAGACGTTGAGCAGTCGCGGTTCGCCTTGCGCAAACTCGGCCGAACTAACGCCGGGCTTGCCGGGCACCAGCGGCGGGAGCGTGAAGGCGGGCAGCGGTCGTCCGGCCATTGCCGATCGCACCGTCCGGTCCGCAGGCCGGTTCAGCCCGATCGCCACCGCGATCGCGAGCAGCGCGAATACCGCAAGCGGCGCCCAGATCAGCCAGCGCTTCACGTCCGCCGCCTTTGCAGACGCCCGGCGAGCGACAGCAGGCCGCCGACCGCGATCAGCGCGCCGCCGAACCAGATCAGCGTCACCAGCGGCTTCCACCAGAAGCGCATCTGCCAGCGCCCGGTCCCGTCCGCCTGGCCGAGCACGGTGTAGAGCTGCCCGCCGAGAACGGTCGCTATCGCGCTCTCGTTGGTCACGGTCGGGGGCTGCGCGAAAAAGCGTTGCTGCGGGCGAAGCACCTCCGTGTTGTCGCCGTCGGTGGCGGTCAGCCGCGCCTCCAGCCCCGACCAATTGTCGCCGATCACCGGCTTGATGCCGTCGAAGCGGATGCTGTACGGCCCGACCCGCGCGGATTCGCCCGCGCGCAGCGCGACGAGCCGCTCGGAGGTGAAGGCGGCGTCGCACGCCATCCCCGCCAGCGCGACCGCGATGCCGAGGTGCGAGACGACCATCCCCCAGGTGAACAGCGGCGTGCGCAGCAGGTTGCGCTTCCAGAGCGGCGCGACGCTCGCCACCGCAAGACCCGCTGCGAGCGACAGACCCGCCAACGGCAGCGGGTTCATCGGCAGCGCGAAGACGACCAGCGCGGCGGCGGTGAAAGCGGCGGCGGCGATCGGCGCGGTTGCGCGCGCGATCACCGCTTGCGCCTCGTCGCGCCGCCAGCGGACCAGCGGCCCCAGCGCCATGAACGCGACCAGCGCCAATGCGATCGGCCCCGCCGCCTTGTTGAAGAAGGGCGGTCCGACCGACAATTGCCGTCCGAACGCCTCCGCCACCATCGGATAGAAGGTGCCGATCAGCACAATTCCCAGGATGACGGAGAGCAGCAGATTGTTGACCACCAGGGCGCCCTCGCGGCTGACCGGCTCGAACGTCGCGCCCTGACGCACCGTCCCGATCCGCGCGCCGAACAGCGCCAGCGCCCCGCCGATGTACAGGCAGAGCAGGACCAGGATGAAGGTGCCGCGCGTCGGGTCGACCGCAAACGCGTGGACGCTGGTCAGCAGGCCCGACCGGACGATGAACGTGCCGATCATCGACATGGAGAAAGCGACAACCGCCAGCATCACCGTCCAGGCGCGCAGGCCGTCGCGGGTCGCCAGCACGCTGACCGAGTGGAGCAATGCGGTCGCGGCGAGCCAGGGCATCAGCTCGATCCAGAAGCTGATCGACACCGCCAAGTCGACGGCCCAGCAGGCGATCGCCGACAAGACCGGCGGCGGCGGCGGCGTGAAGGGCGGCGCCACCGCCCAGGCGGCCAAGGCCGCGGGCACCGCGA
>SXHP01000303.1 GCA_005773165.1 Sphingomonadales bacterium
CGGCTTCGCGCACCATCTGGACGATCTGGGTCGAGGTCGTGCCGCGGACGATCGAATCGTCGACCAGCACGACGCGCTTGCCGGAAATCGTCGCCGGATTGGCATTGTGCTTGAGCTTGACGCCCAGCCGCCGCACTTCCGCGCTCGGCTGGATGAATGTCCGCCCGACATAGTGCGAGCGGATGATGCCCAGCTCGAACGGAATGCCCGACTGCTGGGCATAGCCGATCGCGGCGGGGACGCCCGAATCGGGAACGGGGATGACCAGATCGGCTTCGACCGGCGACTCGTTGGCGAGTTGCGCGCCGATCTCCTTGCGGACCGAATAGATCGAATGGTCGTCGACGATCGAATCGGGGCGCGAGAAATAGACCCATTCGAAGATGCACGGCCGCGCCGCCATCGGCGCGAAGGGGCGGATCGAGCGGACGTCCTTGCCCTGGACGATGACCAGCTCGCCGGGCTCGACCGAGCGTTCGAACGTCGCGCCGACGACGTCCAGGGCGACCGTCTCGCTGGCGAAGATCACCGCGTCGCCGAGGCGCCCCATCACAAGCGGGCGGATGCCGAGCGGGTCGCGGCAGGCGATCATGCCTTCGGGCGTCATCACGATCAGCGAATAGGCGCCTTCGACCTGCTTCAGCGCGTCGATGAACCGGTCGAGCAGGGTGCGGTAGCTGGAGGTCGCGACGAGGTGGATGATCGTCTCGGTATCGCTGGTCGACTGGAAGATCGAGCCGCGGCGGACCAGCTCCTTGCGAAGCTTCATCGCGTTGGAGATGTTGCCGTTGTGCGCGACCGCGAAGCCGCCGGTCTGAAGCTCGGCGTAGAGCGGCTGGACGTTGCGGAGCGCGGTCTCGCCGGTCGTCGAATAGCGGACATGGCCGCAGGCGACGCTGCCCGGCAGCGCGCGAATCACGTCGTCGCGGTCGAAATTGCCCGCGACATGCCCCATCGCGCGATGGGTGTGGAAGGCGCGGCCGTCCCAGGTCGTGATCCCCGCCGCTTCCTGCCCGCGGTGCTGGAGCGCGTGAAGGCCGAGCGCGACGAGCGCAGCCGCCCCCGACATCTCGGACACGCCGAAGATGCCGCACTCCTCGCGGAGATGGTCGTCATCATAGGGATCAGTGGTCAGCATGTCGGGCCCGCCGGGTGTCGGTTCGCGCGGGCATATAGGGTCGGCGGCGGCGGATGTCGCCCCCGATGCGCACTCGCCTCATCGTATCGCCCGAGGCCGGCGGCGCGCGCGACTGTTCCGTCGCGGCCGCGCAGCGGGTACAGCGCAGGGATGACCGATCGCGACGAGACCGCCCGCTTCGACCCGAAGTTCGACCCCGCCGGGCTCGTCACCGCGGTCGTGACGACCCGCGCGGGCGAACTGCTGATGGTGGCGCACATGAACGCCGAGGCGATCGCGGCGACTCAGGGCTGCGGCGAGGCGGTGTTCTGGTCGCGTAGCCGCGGGCGGCTGTGGCGAAAGGGGGAAACGTCGGGGAACGTGCTGCGCGTGGTGGAGATGCGGGTCGATTGCGATCAGGACGCGGTGCAGCTGATCGTCGAGGCGGCGGGGCCGGCGTGCCATACGGGTCGGCCGAGCTGCTTCTACCGGCGGGTGGAGCGTGACGGCTCGCTGACGTTTCTGGCATGAGGATGCTGGCGCTCGCGCTCGCGCTGGCGGGATGCGGGGAGCAGAAACGCCCTGCGGCCCAGGCGGGCGACCGGCTGGAGGCGGCGGCGCGGGCGGCGGGGCTGGTCGCCGATCCCAAGGGCTCGCTCGTCGGGTCCTGGGCGCGCGAGACCGACCGGGTCTGCGTCGTGCCGGGCGAGGGCGGGGCCGCGCGGGTCGGCGCGCTGGTCGATTATGGCGAGGGGCAGGGGTGCGCGGCGTCGGGCACGTTGACGCGATCGGGCGAGACGGTCGCGATCCGCTTCGGCGAGTGCCGGTTCGATGCGCGGTTCGACGGCGAGCGGCTCACCTTTCCGCCCGAGCTGCCCGGCACGTGCGAGGCGTTCTGTACCGGGAGGGCATCGCTGGCGGCGCTCGCCGTGGAGCGGCAGGGCGCTTCGGCGTCGGAGGCGGCGACGCTCAGGGCGGCGGACGGGACGCTGCTGTGCGCAGGTTGACGTTGACGTAAAGGTAAGGTAGTGGCGCGGCCATGCCGACCGGTTCCACCTATGCCGTCGTCCCGCCGCGGCTCGACCGTGACGATTTCACCATTTCCGATCTGTCGACCGAGTTCGGGATCACCGCGCGCGCGCTGCGCTTCTATGAGGACGAGGGGCTGATCGCGCCTGTCCGCCGGGGCACCCAGCGCATCTATTCGCACCGCGACCGGGCGCGGATCGCGTGGATCCTGCGCGGCAAGCGCGTCGGCTTCTCGCTGGGCGAGATCCGCGAGATGATCGACCTCTACGACCTGGGCGACGGGCGGCAGGTGCAGCGCCAGGTCGCGCTGGAGCGGTGCCGCGACCGGGTCGCGCTGCTGCAGCGGCAGAAGACCGACATCGACGCCGCGATCGCCGAACTCACCGACTTCGTGTCCGTGCTCGAGCACGGCCAGACCTCCGTCAAAGGATAGCATCATGCCCCAGTACACGCCCCCCGTCCGCGACACGCGCTTCGTGCTGGAGCACGTCGTCGGGCTCGACCGTCACGCCAATGTTCCGGGGTTTTCGGCCGCGACCCCCGACACCGTCGACGCGGTGCTGGAGGAGGGCGGGCGCTTCGTCGCGGAGGTGCTGTTCCCGCTCAACCTGTCGGGCGATCAGGAGGGGTGCACGCGCCACGCGGACGGCAGCGTGACCACGCCCGCAGGGTTCAAGGAAGCCTATGCGCGCTTCGTCGAATCGGGCTGGGGGACGCTTTCCGCGCCGGAAGCGTTCGGCGGACAGGGGATGCCGCACGTCGTCTCGACCGCGTTTCAGGAATATATGATCTCCGCCAACATGGCCTTCGCGATGTACCCGGGCCTGGCGCACGGCGCGATCGCGGCGCTGGTGGTGAAGGGCTCTCCCGAGCAGCAGGCGAAGTATCTGCCGCGGATGGTGTCGGGCGAATGGGGCGGGACGATGAACCTGACCGAGCC
>SXHP01000304.1 GCA_005773165.1 Sphingomonadales bacterium
ACGAACTCGATCACCGCCATCGGCGACGCGTCCGACGCGCGGATGCCCGCCTTGATGACGCGGGTATAGCCGCCCGCCCGGTCGGCGTAGCGCTTTGCCAGCACATCGAACAGCTTGGTCAGCTGCGCATCGTCGAGCAGCCGCGCATGCGCCAGGCGGCGGTTGGACAGCCCGCCCTTCTTGGCCAGCGTGATCAGCTTCTCGACATAGGGCCGGAGCTCCTTCGCCTTGGCGACGGTGGTGGTGATCTGCTCGTGCTTGATGAGCGCGGCGCTCATGTTGCGGAACAGGGCGAGGCGATGGGCCGAAGTACGCTGAAGCTTACGGCCGCCGACGCGATGGCGCATGAGATATTCCTTTGGTTCGTACGGAAGCCGTGCGAGGCACTTCCGTCCAGGTACGATGTGGCGGGAGCCGCACCCAAACTCCCGTACCCCGCTCGCGAACGCGACGAGGGCACAGCGCGCCTAGAAGCGTTCCCGCCTCGCCGTGTCAAGACGAAACGCCCGGGTCATCACCGCCAGAATGGATGTTGTTGCGCATTGGCGACGCCTGCAGGCGCTCTAGCCTGCTCCGCGCAGCGGGAATCGCGACGGGGCGGCGACCCGTCTGCGTCGCCTGCCGGGCGAGATAAAGGGGGTTGCATGCGGATCGGACTGGGCTTGGCGACGATCGCCGTCGGTGGGGCGTTGGCGGTCGCCGGATGCGATCGGCGCACGGTGGTCGAATGCAGCGGAGCAAGCGCCGCCAGCCCGGTGGTGTCGATCGTCAAGGAGGAGCTGGAACGTCAGGTCTCGAACAAGGTGCGCGGCGACGGAGCCGCACGGCTGGTCTCCTTGTCGAAGATCAGGGCTGCGATCAATCAGCTGACCATATCGCTGGACGACATCCGCACGTCGAAGGAAGACCCGAACAGCACCAAGCGCTTCTGCTCCGCGACCCTGAAAGTCCGCTTCGCTTCCGATCTGCTCGACGATGCGGACAGGGCGCGGACTGCGACCGAGAGCAGCAGCGTTTCCGATCTCGCCGACGCCAACGAGGTCGAGCGTCGTGCCGACAGCTTCAGCGCGCCAATCGACTTCAACATCCAGCCCACCGACGACGGCAGCAAGGTGTTCGCCGAGACGGAAAGCGGAAACAACCTGTTCGGATTCGCCGCGGAAGTGCTCGCCTCCGCACTGATCAGGGCCAAGGTCGAGGAGGGGCAGCGCGCCGAGGATCAGGCGAGCGCCGCGGCCGAGCAGGAGCAGCAGAATGCGCTGGTCGCACAGCGCGCCGCCAATCTGGAATCGGCCAAGACCGACAATCAGCTGGCGGTCCAGACGATCGGCGCGACATGGAAAACGTTGGCCGACGAGACGCGGGCCCGGCTGCTGCCGGTGCAGCGCGCATGGATCCGCAAAAAGGAAGCCGATTGCCGGGTCGAGGCGGCCTCGACCTCGATCGACCCGAGCGAGCGCGAAGTCGCCCGGCTGATGTGCGACACCCGTATCACGCAGGAGCGGATCACCTGGCTTGGGGGCTACCGGACCGATGATGTGGCACCGAGCAGCGTTCCGGCGGAGGATGCCGGCGCGGACCTATGAACGGATGCCGATACGCCTCTACGATGGCGCGTTTCGTCAGCCGTCGATCGTGGACGTCATGGCCGATCGGAGATCGCGCCTCCGCGGCAGCGATGCGGTGAACGGGTTGCGTATCGCGCGGTCGCCAGCCTCGCGCGCTTCGCCCGAAGCGCTCCGCCTCAGCCGCCCAGCGTCAGCAGCCGCTTGCGCTCGTCCTCCGGGATGAGCCCCTCCAGCACCGCCCAGAAGCCCCCCACCGCCTGTTGCCCCGCGCGCGAATAGGCGGCGGCCAGCTTTTCGCGCAGCGCGTCGAACAGCGCGGACTCCAGCTCCGCCCCGCCCGCGGTCAGCCGCAGCAGGCGTTGGCGACGGTCGCGGTCGCCCGGGCGCACCTCCACCAGGTCGCGCTCGATCAGCTCGTTGAGCACCCGCCCCAGCGACTGTTTGGTGATTGCGAGCAGCCCCAGCAGCTCGCTCACCGTCAAATCCGGCTTGCGGGCGATGAAGTACAAGGCGCGGTGATGCGCGCGCCCCAGCCCCTGTTGCGCCAGCCCGCGGTCGATCGCGCGGGTGATGTGGCTGTTGCCGAAGTAAAGCAGCTCCAGTCCGCGGCGAAGCTCGGGCTCGCGCAGGAACAGCGGGGACGCGGACGATGCTGAGGCAGCCATGTTGACCGGTCTAGCCATCGGTCCTACCCGACCGCAACCGCTGCTTGCGAGAAAATAGCATGCCGATCGATGCCACGCCGTTCCGCTTCGAGCCCCACGTCAGCCCCGTCGCGGCCGCAGAGCGCGCCGAGCGGCTGATCGATCCGGGCTTCGGCCGCGTGTTCACCGAGTACATGGCGACGGTGCGCTGGTCGGACGGCAAAGGCTGGCACGATCCGGAGGTGCACGCGCGTCGCCCGCTGACGATGGATCCCGCGTCGTCGGTGCTCCATTACGCGCAGGAGATTTTCGAAGGGCTGAAGGCGTATCGGCTCGACGACGGCGGCATCGCGCTGTTCCGGCCGGAGGCGAACGCCGCACGGTTCCGCGCCTCGGCGCAGCGGCTGGCGATGCCCGAGCTGCCGCCCGAGCTGTTCATCGGATCGCTCGAAGCGCTGGTGAAGGCCGATGCGGACTGGATTCCGGCGCAGGACGGCGGCTCGCTCTACCTGCGCCCGTTCACCGTCGCGAGCGAGGTGTTCCTGGGGGTCAAGCCCGCGGCCGAATATCTGTACATGGTCCTGGCCTCGTCGGTCGGATCGTATTGGAAGGGCGGGGTCAGGGCGATCTCGCTATGGGTCAGCCACGACTACACCCGCGCGGCTCCGGGCGGCACGGGCGCCGCGAAGTGCGGCGGCAATTACGCGACCAGCCTCGTCGCGCAGGCGGAGGCGATCCGCCGCGGCTGCGACC
>SXHP01000305.1 GCA_005773165.1 Sphingomonadales bacterium
AAGGAGCTGGTCGCGCGCGCGCTCCATCGCGCTTCGCGCCGGTCGGACAAGCCCATGCTGACCGTCGATCTGGGCGCGGTCGCGACCGAGCTGATCGATTCCGAGCTGTTCGGCCACGTGAAGGGCGCGTTCACCGACGCGCGCGCCGACCGCGTCGGCCGCATCCAGGCCGCGGACGGGGGCACATTGTTCCTCGACGAGATCGGCAATCGGCCGCTTCACCTCCAGCCCAAGCTGCTGACCGCGCTTGAGCAGCGCCGCGTGACCCCGGTCGGGTCGAACAAGCCGGTTGCGGTCGACATTCGCGTGATCGCCGCGACCAACATGACCTCCGACATGCTCCGCGATCCGCGCCATTTTCGGCAGGATCTGCTGTTCCGCCTCAACACGGTAGAGATCGACCTCCCCGCGCTTCGCGAGCGGCCGGAGGATGTTCCCGCGCTGGTAGAACACTTCCTCAATCTTTACGCCCGGCACTACGCGCGCACCGCGCCCCGGCTTACGCGGGAGGCCCAGGCGGCGCTGGCGGCGCACGATTGGCCGGGCAATGTCCGGGCGCTCCGCCACGCGGTCGAACGCGCGGTGATCCTGGCGGGGGACGCGCCGCTGACGCCCGAAGACTTTGCGCTCGGGCCCGCCGCGCCGATCCGGATCGCGCCGGAGGCGGTGCGCGCCGCCGCGCCGCTCGATCTCAACCTCGACCGGGTCGAACGGCGGCTGGTCGAGGAGGCGCTACGCAAGCACGGCTACAACATTTCCGCAGCTGCCTCCGAGCTCGGGCTGTCGCGCGCCTCGCTGTACCGGCGCATGGAGAAGCATGGGCTTTAGCGGCCGCTTCGCGCTGGTCCTCGGCCTCTGGGTGGCCGCCGTCGCTCTGACGCTGCTCGCGTCGGTCTGGGCGTGGGGGACGCCCGACACCGCCGCCGTGCGGCTGGTGACCGCGCTCGGCGTGCTGGCGGCGGTGTCGGGCCTCGTCCGCCATGTCGGGCGCACCAACGTCACCGTGGCGCGCTTCGTCGAGGCGCTGGGCCACGGCGATTTTGCGACGCGCTTCAACGGCCGCGGCGGCGCAGGCTTCGACGCGCTCGGCGACGCGCTGGACGACGCGATGCGCCGGCTTCAGGCGGAGCGCAGCCGCGGGGCTGAGGAGCAACGCTTCCTCGACGCCCTGGTCGACGACGCGCCCGTCGCGATCCTGACCGTGGACGCGGCCGGGGTGGCGCTCGCCAACAAGGCCGCGCGGCGGCTGTTCGACGGGCATGAAGGCGCTCAGGTCGACGACTACGCAGGGTACGGAGAGGCATTCGCCCAGCGCCTGTCCGCGCCGGGCGCGTCTGCGCAGGAGGTCCTGCCGCTCAGGCTGCCGGGCGGAACCCAGCGCGCGATCGTGCGCACGGCCGCGCTGGAGCGGCTCGGCGCGCCGGTGCGCGTCGTGACGGTGGAGCCGATCCAGCGCACGCTCGACGCGCTGCAGGTCGAGACTCAAAGCGACCTCGTCCGCATCCTCACCCACGAGATCGGCAATTCGCTGACCCCCGTCACGTCGCTCGCCGCGACCGCCTCGGCGCTGCTGGAGGAGGACGAGCCGGACCTCGCCGAGGCGCGCCTCGCGGTCGCCACGCTCACCCGTCGGGCCGAGAGCCTGCGCCGCTTCGTCGACGGCTACCGCGCGGTCGCGCGCCCGCCCGAGCCGCGCCTGCGCCGCTTCGAGGCGCAACCCTTCGCGTCCGAGCTCGCCCGGCTGTTCGCGGTCGAGTGGACCGATCGCAGGCTGGAGTTGGCGACTGACGCCGACCTGCAGCTCGACGCCGACCCCGACCTGCTCGCCCAGGCGCTGATCAACCTGCTGCGCAACGCCGCACAGGCGAGCAAGGGCAGGGTGCGTCTTGCGATGCGGCCGGGTGTCATCGAGGTGGAGGACGACGGCCCGGGCGTGCCTGCGGCGGTGCGCGGCGATATCTTCCTCCCCTTCTTCACGACGCGCCCCAGCGGATCGGGGATCGGGCTCAATCTCGTCCGTCAGATCGCGGTGGCGCACGGCTGGCGGATCGAGGTGGACACCGGCGCGCTGGGCGGCGCGCTGTTCAGGCTGATTGGCGAAGCGGCGGGCTGACGTCTGCAAGCTGTCTGGCGGGCGCTTGGACGGCCTTGCCGACCGCTTCGCCGACGAGCAGCAGCGTTGGATGATCGTCGCCGATCGCGCGGACCAGGAAGGCGAGCGCGTCGAGGCGGCCGCGGATGATCCGCTCGGTCGGCAGCGACACGTCGACAGCGACCATCACCGGTGTTTCGGGCGCACGGCCGGCTGCGATCAGCGCCCGGGCGATTTCCGGCGCGGCGACCCGGCCCATGTAGACGGCGAGCGTCGCGTCGCCCTTCGCCAGATTCGCCCAGTCATGCTCCAGCGCCTCACCCGCGCGGGCGTGCGCGGTCAGGAAGGTCAGCTTGCGCGCCAGCCCTCGCAGGGTGAGCGAAGCGACCCCGCTCGCCGCGGCGGCGCTGGCGGCGGTGATGCCGGGGCAGATGCGTACCGCCACGCCCGCGTCGGCGCAGGCGTCGATCTCTTCGGTCGAGCGGCCGAAGACGGATGGATCGCCGCCCTTCAGCCGCCCGACGCGCCGCCCCCCAAGCGCCGCTTCGACGATGAGTTCGTTGATGCTGCGCTGATCCCGGGAGTGGCGGCCCGAGCGCTTGCCGACGCTGACCAACTCGGCCCGCGAAGCGAGCGCCAGGATGCCGGGACCGACCAGCGCGTCGTAGAAGACGATGTCCGCCTGCGACAGCAGCCGCTCCGCCTTGCGAGTGAGCAGGTCGGGGTCGCCCGGACCTGCGCCGACGAGCCACACCGTGCCGGGCTGAATCGTGTCATCCATTGGCGGCCTCCTTGGCTTCTGCGAGCAGACGAGCGAGAGCGGGACGGCAGGAGCCGCAGTTGGTGCCTGCGCCCAACGCCGCGCCGATCGCGGCGACATCGACCAAGCCCTGAGTGGCGATGGCGGACACGATCGTCTTCATGCCGAGGTCGAAGCACACGCAGACGATCGCCCCGCGATCAACCTGCGCGCCCGGCGCACGCCCGGCGAGGACCGCGGGACCCTGCGCCACGCCGAGCTGAGCGATGAGCCAGTCGCGCGACGGCAACTCGCCGGTGCGCGTGACGAACAGCGCGGCCGCGAGCTTGCCCTGGCACAGCATCGCGACGCGGCGGGTGCCGCGGGCGGGGTCGACCGCCTCGACGCGCTCCCCTTCGGGCAAGCTCCGCTCGAGCCGCGCAGGGTCGCCGTTCCCCGCAATCTCCCACAGCGTACCGCCGGCGACGGTGACCTTGGTCGCCCAGAGGCACCTGGGGGCGGGGGCTTCACCGTGGACAAGGAGAAACCCGCGCCAATCGGTCGCGACCGGCTCAACTCGCGCGGGCGTCGCCTTGAAGCCGGGCTGGCCTGAGACCGGATCGGTAAGCGGGCGGGGCAGGAGACCGGTGCGGCCGCCGGTCGCCTGCTGATCGGTCCAATGTATCGGGGTGAACAGTTCGCCGCGCCGCTGCGTGTCGACGACCGCCACCCGAAACAGGCTGTCTCCCTGCGGCGTCGCGACCCGCGCCAGCCCTCGGTCGATCAGCCCAAGCGCATCTGCGTCGGCGGGGTGGATCTCAACCAGCGGCTCCTCCCGGTGCCGAGCCAATTTGGGGCTCAGCCCCGTGCGTGTCATCGTGTGCCAATGATCCCGGTATCGCCCGGTGTTGAGCGTCATCGGCCAGGCGGCGAGTGTCGCCGACGTCGGCGTCTGCACGACGGGCACGAGCCGCGCGCGGCCGTCCGGCGTCGGGAAGCGCCCGTCGGCGAACGGCGTACCACCCCATTTGAACGGCGCCATCGCATCATATGCCGCATTGCTGATCGCGACATGATCCTGGAGGTTCAACGCTCGCGTGGTGTTCTGATAGGCGGTGAGCCGCGCATGCTCGCGCCAGATGTCCGCCGGACGGTCGTACGCGAAGGCGGCGCGCCAGCCCATGCGGCGGGCGACCTCCTTGACGATCCACCAGTCGGGCTTCGCTTCGCCCGGAAGCGGCAGCACGCCGCGTTGGCGGCTCACCCGCCGCTCGGAGTTGGTGACTGTTCCATCCTTCTCGCCCCAGGCGGCGGCGGGCAGCCGGACGTGCGCGTGGACGCTGGTGTCGGTCGTCTCCATCACGTCGGAAACGACGACGAACGGGCATGCGGCCAGCGCCGCGCGGACCTTCGCGGCGTCGGGCAGCGACACCGCAGGGTTGGTCGCCATCACCCACAATGCCTTGATCCGGCCGTCTCCGACCGCGCGGAACAGGTCCACCGCCTTCAGCCCCGGCGCAGTCGCCATCCGCTCCGCAGCCCAGAACCGGCCGACTCGCGCGACGTTCTCGGCCTCGAACCCCGTGTGCGCTGCGAGCGTCGTGGCGAGCCCGCCGACCTCGCGCCCGCCC
>SXHP01000306.1 GCA_005773165.1 Sphingomonadales bacterium
GAGCCGCACGAGATCGCCGGCGCGGTGGTGTACCTGGCGTCGCCGGCGAGCAGCTTCATGACCGGGCAGGTGATCGTGGTGGACGGCGGAGCGACGATCTAGGCGCTCCGTCACCCCGGGCTTGTCGCGGGGTCCAGGGTGGTTCCGGGCGGTGTACGCTCGCTTCGGAGACTTCGCCCGTACCGCGCTGGACCCCGGAACAAGTCCGGGGTGACGAAGGGGAGGAAAGCATGCGTTTCGACAACAAGTCCATCATCGTCACCGGCGCGGGCTCGGGGATTGGCCGCGCCGCGGCGCTGCTGTTCGCGCGCGAGGGCGGGCGGGTGATCGCCGCCGACATCACGCAAGCCGTCGAGGACACCGCCGCCGCGATCGTCGCGGCGGGCGGGACCGCCCGCGCGATCCGCATGGACGCGGGGAACGAGGACGACGTGATCCGCACCGTCGCGCTTGGCTGCGAGGCGCACGGCGGCCTCGACGTCATGTTCGCCAACGCTGGGATCTCCGGCGGCATGGCCAACATCTTCGACACCGACGTCGCGCTGATCACCGAGGTGCTGCGCGTCAATCTGGTCGGCCCCTTCCTGGCCATCAAGCACGCCGCCCCCCGGATCGCAGAACGGGGCGGCGGCGCAATCGTGCTGACCGCGAGCGTCGCGGGCATCCGATCGGGCGCAGGGTCGCCCGCCTATTCGGCGTCCAAGGCGGGGGTCATCAACCTCGCGCAGGTGTCGGCCCAGCAGCTCAGCGGATCGGGCGTCCGCGTCAACGCGATCTGCCCCGGGCTGACCGAGACGGGGATGACCAAGCCGACCTTCGATTACGCGCGCGAGGCGGGCAAGACCGACCGGATCGGCCGCCTCAACCCGCTTCGCCGCGGCGCGCAGCCGGAGGAATTGGCGGAGGTCGCCGCCTTTCTCGCCTCCGACGCCGCAAGCTACGTCAACGGCCAGGCGATCGCGGTCGACGGCGGGCTGTCGTCCAGCCACCCCGTCACCCGGCAGGATTACGGCAAGACCGCGGTCTAGGCGGCCGCCTGAGTATGGGCGAAGCCGGTGAAATAGCCGCGCAGACCCGGGTCCGCGATCGGCGCGACCAGCGCCGTGACCTCGTCGGCGATGGCCCCGCCCTTTGGCGCGCCGCCCGGCTGATAGCCCATGCTCCACGTCGCGAACTGGCGCTCGGTGATCGCGTGATCGGCGAGCACCACCACCGCGAAATGGCGTGCGTCGCGCCGGATGCGTTCAAACGTCGCGCGCACCGCCTCCTCGGGGCCCTCCAGCGCCTGCAGGAACCGGCGGCCGCCGACCACGAGCAGGCCGGTCACCCCGGCCGCGGCGTTGTTGCGGCGCGACAGGCGCAGCACGGCGTCGAGCTCGGCGGGGGGCATGGGGGTGCGAGCGGTGCTGATGTAGAGAAGGCGGTGCATGATCGGTTCCGTGACGTCTGTTGTCCGGCCCACCTATCGCGGCATCCGCAAACATCCGGTAAAGCGCGGATTGATCTGGATCAACTTCGCCGCCGGATCAGACCTTCCTGGGCGACGCTCGCCACGAGCCTACCGTCCTGCGCGAAGATGCTTCCCCGGTTGAAGCCGCGCGCGTGCCCGCTCCACGGGCTGTCGGTCGCATAGAGCAGCCAGTCGTCGGCGCGGAACGGCTCGTGAAACCAGAGCGCATGGTCGAGGCTCGCGGTCTGCATCGTGTCCGTCGTCCAGTTGACCCCGTGCGGCAGCATGCTGGTGCCGAGCAGCGTCATGTCGGAGGCATAGGCGAGGATCGCCCGGTGCATCGCCGAGTCGTCGCCGATGGGGGCGGCGAGGCGGAACCAGCTCGCCTGGCGCGGCTCGGCCGGTTCGGGGTTCGCCCAGCTTCGCGGGGCCACCGGGCGGATCTCGATCGGCCGCGCGCGGAGCAGGTGACGGCGCCATTTCTCCGGTATCTCGTCGGCCTGCGCGGCGCGAAGCTCGTGGTCGGACCGCAGCGCCTCGGGCGGCGCCACGTCGGGCATCGCGTCCTGATGCGCGAGGCCCTCCTCGGGCAGCTGGAACGAGGCGGCGAGATTGAGGATCGGCGCGCCGCTTTGCGTCGCGATCACGCGCCGGGTCGCGAAGCTGCGCCCTTCGAAGTCGCGGACGACGCGGAACACGATCGGCCGCTGCTCGTCGCCGGGCCGCATGAAGTAGGCGTGGAGCGAGTGCGCGGTCTTGGCGCCCTCGACCGATCGCTGCGCCGCCTGGAGCGCCTGCGCGATCACCTGCCCGCCGAACACGCGCCCGACCCCGCCCGGCTGGCGCGCGCCGCGGTAGAGGTCGGTGTCGATCTCCTCGACGTCGAGCAGCGCGACCAGCGCGGCGGCGAGTTGTTCCGGGGTGTTCGGGTCCACGCGCATCTCCTCGATGCCAAGGCTATGCCGAAAGCCTTTCAGCCGCGCCAGCGCCGCATCGCGGCGTCGTAGGCGGCGGCCGCGTCGTCGCGGTCGCGGGTCAGGCGGCGCAGCTCGCTCGCCTGCTCGCGCTCCAGCATGCGCCGCTCACGCGCCAGCGCCGCCTCGCGCTCGGCGAGCGAAGCAAGCGCCTCCGTCTGACCGGCCTTCGCGCCTTCGAGCGCCGCTTCGGCCTTGTCGAGCGGGTCGCGGGTCGGCTCGGGCTCCGGCCGCGGGGCAGGGGGTTCGCGGCGCTCCGGCGGCGGCTTGCGCACGCGGGCCGGCGCGTCCTCCGCCTTCGGCTTGGCGCGCCTTGACGGAGCGGGCGGAAGCGCGGCGAGCTGC
>SXHP01000307.1 GCA_005773165.1 Sphingomonadales bacterium
GAGCAGGATCGACTTGCCCGCCCCCGTCTCGCCCGTCAGCACGGCACGGCCGGGGCCGAAATCGAGGTCGAGCGCCTCGATCAGCACCACATCGCGGATCGACAGCGCGTTCAGCATGGGCGGGGCGTCGCGGCGGGCGTCAGGCGCCCACCGGGTCGATTTCCTTGGCCGGCTTTTCGGCCTGTTGCGGGGCGAGAACCGGATACTCGTTCACGAGCTTGTACGCGCGCTCGTACCAGTCGGTCCCGGGGTAATTCGCGCCGAGCACCGCGGCGGACTTCTGCGCCTCCATCGGAACGCCCAGCGCCAGATAGCCTTCGGTGAGCCGCATCAGCGCCTCGGGCGTGTGGGTCGTGGTCTGATATTGCTCGATCACCCGGCGATAGCGCAGGGTCGCCGCCAGCCACTGCCGCCGGGTCGCATAGAAGCGCCCGATCTCCATCTCCTTGCCCGCGAGATGGTCGTTGACCAGGTCGATCTTCAGCCGCGCGTCCGCCGCGTAGCGGGTGTTGGGATAGCGCCGCGTCAGCTCGCCGAGCGCGTCCAGCGCCTGGCGCGTGATCTTCTGGTCGCGCGTCACGTCGCTGATCTGCTCGTAATAGCCCAGCGCGATCAGGTAATAAGCGTAGGGCGCGTCGCGATTGCCCGGATGGACCGACAGGAAACGCTGCGCCGACTGGATCGACTCGGTGTAATCGCTGTTGAGGTAATAGGAGAAGGCGCTCATCAGCTGCGCGCGCCGCGCCCAGACCGAATAGGGATGCTGGCGCTCCACCTCGTCGAACAGGATCGCCGATTCCTTGTACCGGCGCTGGTCGAGCCGGGTCTTGGCCAGCGTGTAGAGCGTGCCGACGTCGCGCGCGACATAGGGGGTGTCGGTCTTGGCGCGGTTCTGCGCGCAGGCGGACAGGGCGGTCGCCGCGACGAGCGCGAGCATGGCGGACTTGGAGATACGCATCGGCGCGTCCCATAGCGCAAGGCTGCGGGCGCGAACAATAGCGCGCGTCGGTCGTTACGCCTACGACTCGTCCGCCATCATCCAAGAGGTTGAACCGAATGCCCGCGACCAAGCTCCACACCCACCGCGTCGAGAAGCCCTGGGGCCGCCGCGATCTCGGCTTCGGCTTCGCCGACGTCGAGGGCGGCGGCGATCCGGTCGGCGAAGTGTGGTTCCAGGAACCCGGCGACACCACGCCCGACATGCTGATCAAATATCTGTTCACCGGCGAACGCCTGTCGGTTCAGGTCCACCCCGACGACGAGCAGGCGCACGCCCGTGGCCTGCCGCGCGGCAAGGACGAATGCTGGACGATCCTGAAGGCGGACCCCGGCGCGACGATCGCGCTCGGCCCCAAATCGCCGATGACGCAGGATCAGCTGCGCGCCGCCGCGCGATCGGGGACGATCATCGACGACCTCGACTGGGTGCCGGTGAAGGCGGGCGACTTCCTTTATGCGCCGTCGGGCACGGTTCACGCGATCGGCGGCGGCCTGACCTTGATCGAGGTGCAGCAGAATTCGGAGACCACCTACCGGCTGTACGATTACGGCAGCGACCGCGAGCTGCACCTGAAGGACGGGGTGGAGGTCGCCCATCTCCAGCCCTACCGGCCGATTGTGTCGCCGGGCGCGGCGGGGGATGGCAGGACGATCCTGGTCGAGGGCCCCAAGTTCGTGCTCGAGCGGCTGCAGGGGGGCGAACGGCCGGTGGCGCTGCCCGAAGGCACGACGGCATGGCTCGTGCCGATCACCGGTTCGGGGAGCGTCGGGGGCGTCGACTGGACGGCCGGCGAATGCGTCACCGTGACTGGCAGCGAGACGATCCGGGCCAGCGCGGACGCGGACATGCTGCTCGCCTATCCGGGGACCCAGCGGATCGGGTAGCGCCGAACGCCCTTACAGCGGCCGCCCCGCCTGGCACCGCTCCAGCTCCACCGGATCGTGGGTGCAGGTCACTGTCACCTCGTCCTTCCGCTCGACCGACAGCGTGCGCAGCCGCGCCTGGTTCTCCAGGCGGCTGCGCGCGTCGACCTCCATCAGGCGCTGATAGGCGCGCAGGCCCGGCGTGCATTTGCGACGGGTGCCCCGCATCTCGCCGCGATAGAAATACGCATCGCCCGCGTGGAGCAGCCAGCGCCCGTCGTCCCGGCGGACCGCGACGCCTGCATGGCCCCAGGTGTGGCCGGGCAGCGGCACCAGGAGGATCTCGGGCGGAAGGCCCTCGAGGTCGCGGACCGCGTCGAAGCCGAACCACGGCTCGCCGCGCGCGCCGTAGCGACGCCATGAGGTGACGCCGTCGAGTTGCGGCGGACGCCAGCGATTGCTCGCGATCACGCCCCGCCTCGGGCCGGTCGCGTCGTCATATTCGCGGCTCATCACGTGAACGGTCGCGTTCGGGAAATCCTCAAGCCCGCCCGCATGATCGAAATCGAGATGCGTCGCGATGATGTGGCGGACGTCGCTCGCGCGGTGGCCGAGCGCCTCGATCTGCCGCACTGCGGTTTCGCGCTCGTGCAGGCGGATGTTGAGCATCAGCCGCCATGGCACCGGAATGCGCGGGGAGGGGCGCCGGTGCGGATGGTCGACGTCCTTCAGGCCGTAACCCGTGTCGACCAGCACCAGTCCGTGCGCGTCCGTCTCGATCAACAGGCAGTGGCACACGATCCGGCCGAGCGGACCGACGCTCTTGCCGTCGAACAGCGCGCCGCCGAGCGGGCAGTCGGTTCCGCAATTGAGGTGGTGAATGTGCATGCCGCGGCTCCCGTCGTATGTTGGGGAGCAACGCCTGAACGCGGCTGGTGGTGCTTAACCTGTGCGATGAGCCTGAGAAAAGTATGTGGGCGTCGCCTCAGGCGTCCAGCGGGTAGAGCGCCGCCGCAACCGCGCGGCCCTCTGCGCGCAGCACGCCCCAGGCGCGCGCCGCCGCGCGGCTGTCCATCGGCTCCAGGCCGATGTTCCGCGCCTCCAGCGCCTTCACCAGCGCCTGCGGCGGACGCACCAGCGCGCGACCGGTGCCCAGCACGATGAACTCGGGCGAGCCCGCCAGGATCGGGTCGAGCGCCGCCGCGTCCAGCGCCGCCAAGGGCGGCGGCGACCAGCGCGCGACGCCCTCATGGGTCATCAGCAAGGCCGGATACACCGCTTCGCTCAACCGGAAGCCCGTGCCGACCAGCCCGGTGATGATCGGGCCACCCGGCGTCGGGACGGGCTCCATCTTCACGCGCCCGATCTCACTTCCGGGGCGCTACCCGCTCGGCGCTCCCGGCCGCGTCGCGCGGCAGGAAGCTGTCCGGGCCGACGCCCAGCGGCACCAGCACGAACCGCGCGACATAGATCGACGAATAGGTGCCGACGATCACGCCGACCAGGATGCCGATCGTCAGCGAATAGATCGTGTCGGGGCCGAAGATCACCAGCGCCAGCACCGCCAGCAGCACCGCACCGTTGGTGGCGATGGTGCGGCTCAGCGTTTCGTTCACCGACAAATTGAGCAGCGGCTCGATCTCCATCTTGCGATAGCGGCGCAGGTTCTCGCGGATGCGGTCATAGACGACCACGGTGTCGTTCAACGAATAGCCGATCAGGGTCAGCAGCGCCGCGACGACGTTCAGCCCGACCTCGATCTGCGTCGCGGCGTAGAATCCGGTGACGATGGTCAGATCGTGGACAAGGCTGACGAGCGCGCCGACCCCGAACTGCCACTCGAAGCGGACCCAGATGTACGCCGCGATCCCGATCATCGCGAGCAGCAGCGCGAGGCTGCCGTCCCAGGCGAGCTCGTCCGAAACGCGGGCGGACACCGTCTCCACCGCGTCGAAGCGGACCTGCGGGTCGATGGCGCGCACCGCCTGTTGCACGCGCGTCGTCGCGGCGGCGACGTCGATCCCGGCGGGCGGGCGGGGCAGGCGAATCGCGACCTCGCGCGGCGTGCCGAACTGCTGGATCGAGGGCTCGCCGACGTCGAGCGCGCCGATCGCGTCGCGGAGCCGATCGATCTGCGGCGCCTGGCTGAACGTCGCCTGGAACTGCTGGCCGCCCGCGAAGTCGACGCCGAAGTTGAGGCCGCGGGTGGCGATCAGCGCGATCGAGCCGGCGACGAGCACGATCGACAGGACGATCGCGATCCAGCGTCCGCGCAAGAAGTCGATGTTCGTCGTGTCGGGGACGAACTTGATGAGGGGGCGAAGCATCAGCGGGTACTCACAGCGCGAGCTCGCGCGGACGGTTGCGGCGAAACCATTGCGCCACCATCAGCCGGACAACGGTGACGCTGGTGAAATAGGACGTCGCGATGCCGATCATCAGCACCACGGCGAAGCCGCGAATGGGCCCCGAGCCGAAGGTGAACATCAGCACGCCCGCGATCACGTTGGTGATGTTGGCGTCGAAGATCGCGGTGGACGCTTCGGAGAAGCCGTGGCTCAGCGCGTCGAGCAGCTTGCGGCCGCGACGCTGCTCCTCGCGGATGCGCTCGATGATGAGGACGTTGGCGTCGACCGCCGCGCCGATCGTCAGCACGAAGCCCGCCAGCCCGGGAAGCGTCAGCGTCGCATCGATCAGCGCCATGACGGCGATGATCGCGATCACGTTGAGCACGAGCGCGGCGGCGGCGAACAGCCCGAACCCGCCGTAAGTAACGACCATGAACCCGATCACGAGCAGGCCCGCCAGGGCGCATGCGATGACGCCCGCGCGGATCGAATCCGCGCCGAGATCCGGCCCGACGGTCCGCTCCTCGATCACCTTGAGCGCGACGGGCAGCTTGCCTGACCTGAGCGCGATCGCGAGCTCGTTGGCGGTCTGCACGGTGAAGCTGCCCGAGATCGACGCGCGGCCGCCGAGGATCGCCGACTGGATGTTGGGCGCGGAGATCACCTGGTTGTCGAGGATGATCGCGAACGGCTTGTTCACATTCTCCGTCGTCACCTTGGCGAATCGGCGACCGCCCGCGCTGTCAAAGGTGATGGAGACGTCGGGCTGGTTGTTCTGGTCGACGGTCTGCCGCGCGTCGATCAACTGGTCGCCGGTGATGATCGCGGAACGCTTGACCGCGATGAAGGGAACGCCCGACGGGTTGGTCGGGTATGGCAGCACCTGGCTCCCAGCGGGCGCACGGCCCTGCACGAGTTCCGCCGGGTTGGCGGTCTCGTCGACCAGCTTGAACTCCAGCCTGGCGGTCTTGCCGAGCAGGTCCTTGAGCGCCTGGGGGTTCTGCAACCCCGGCACCTGGACGACGATGCGGCTCGCGCCCTGGCGGATGATCGTCGGCTCGCGGGTGCCCAGCTCGTCGATGCGGCGGCGCACGACCTCGGTCGCGTCGACCATCGCGGTGTCGATCGCCTGGGTCAGGCCCGCCTGGGTCGGCTTCAGGACGAAACGGCTGGTGTCGACGACGCTGATGTCCCAGACGCGCTGCCCGGTCATCCCCGCGCCGCCGCCGGTGATCGTGAGCAGCCGTTCGCGCGCCGCATCGACCTGGGCCGCGTCGCGCACGAAGAAGGAGAGCTGCCCGTCGCGGGTCGAGATGTCGCCGATCGCGATCCGCGGGTCGCCGCGGCGCATCTCCGTCTGCACCTGGTCGCGCATCGTCTCCAGCCGCGACGCGGCGAGATCCTTGATGTCGGCCTCCAGCAGCAGATAGCTGCCGCCCGCGAGGTCCAGCCCCAGATTGATCCTTGGCGCGACCGGCCAGCCCGCGGTCACCCGCTCGGGCAGGAAGCTCGGGATCGCGAGCAGGCACAGCGCCGCGAGCAGGCCGGTGATCCAGGCGACCTTCCAGCGCGGGAAATCGAGCATGGGTGGCGGCTCAGTCGTTCGCGGGCTTGGGGTTGACGATCTCGGTCAGCGTCGCCTTGACGACGCGGACGCGGACGCCCGGCGCGATCTCGACCTCGACGAAGGCGTCCTCGACCTTGGTGACCTTGCCGACGATCCCGCCCGAGGTGACGACCTGGTCGCCCTTCTTGGTCGCCGCGATCGAGGCCTGCAGCGCCTTCATCCGCCGCTGCTGCGGCCGGATCATCAGAAAATAGAAGACGATGAAGACGAGGAGGAGGGGCAGGAAGCCAAGGAACGACGCGGCGCCCCCGGACGCTGCGGCGCCGTCGGCGGCCTGGGCATAAGCTGGTGTGATGAACATGCGTCCCGACACGGTTCAGGCGCGGCCGCTAGGGACCGGCGCTCAGGGTGAAGTCGGGGCCGCTACCACCGGTTGCGGGTGTGCGCAATCGTTCGCCGCGAGCCCCTTGCATCCCACGCCGCCCCCGCGTAAGTGCGCGCCCCTAGGGACCCGGCAAGGTAATGCTTTGCCGGGACCCCACGGTCGGGGCGGAGCGCAGCCTGGTAGCGCATCACACTGGGGGTGTGGGGGTCGCAGGTTCGACTCCTGTCGCCCCGACCAGAATATTCAATGACGGCAAGCAGTTGCTCCGCGTTCACACCGCGACCCACCGGTTGGGCATGATGCGGCGCTCGCCCCACCGCAGCCCTTCGGCGAAGGCGTCGGCATCAGCCTCGATCCGCACCGCGGCGAGACTGCCGTAGCCGCCCGCGCCGCGCGGGTTGATCCACCAGCCCGCCGAGCCGTCCCACAGCTTCACCGCATCCGCGCCGACCAGCACCGCATTGCCTTCGTGATAGATGGCGTCGCCGTCGATCCAATGATCCGACACGCGCTCCTTGGCCCAATTCTCGCGCCAGGACGCGGCGGCGTCGGCGCTGTAGCGCTGGATGAACTGGGCCCGAAACGCGGTCACCCCGCGCGCGGTGAACGCTTCATGCGCCAGCGCCGCATGGACGCCGCAGTCGACGGTCTTGGCGTCCACCGCTTCGCACCAATGGATCGGCCAGGGGGTCGGGCCCCAGGACGAATGCTCGCGCATCCAGCGCGGGCCGGACAGGACGTCGCCGCCGTTCAGTTGCGCGAAGTCGAACGCGATCAGCCATTCATGCGCGATGTCGCAGCATGGGGCGCCGTGGTGCGAGATATGGCTGTTGGGAAAATGCGCCCACTTGCCGCCCGGCCCGACCGTCGGCGCGGCGCCGTCGATCGTGTCGCCGTTCGCGGCCTGCGGGTCCGCGGGCTTAGCCTCGACCAAATACATAGGACATGCTCCTGTCATAACCGCCGGCGTCGCAGAAGATCAGAAGGTCGCCGGCGCGGGTCCCTTCGGGAAGGCGGACGCCCGACGCGATGATGTCATGCTCCATGCACAAGCGACCCATCAGATAGGTCTTGCCGCGGCCCAGCGGCTGCAGGGCCCCGGTCTCGGCGCATTGCCGGACCATGCGGTGCGGTTGCCAGAAGTGCATGGGGATTTCGGCGATCGACGCATCGACCACCGCCTCGACCATGTCGTTCTCATGCTCCTGGATCTCCAGGATCCGCATCGCCAGCGCCATCGACGGCTGCGCTAGCGCCTTGCCGGGTTCGGACGCGATCTGGCGGACATGGGGCAGCATCGCGCGGACCAGCTCTACCGCGTGCGCGATCTTGGAGGTCTCGTCGGCGTGCCAATCGTCCGGATACCAGCCGCCGCCCATGTCGAGCATCTCGATCCGGCGTCCGCTCAGCGTCTCGATCGATCGGCACCAGCGCAGCATCGATTCGAACAGATGCCACCATTGCGCGACGCCGACATGGCTGCTCGCCATGTGGAAATGGACCGCGAACGCGCTGTCGGTCGGCAGCCGCTTCACCGCGGCGATCAGCTTGCCGAAAGTGGTGGGGCTGTCGAGCGGGATGCCGAAGCGCGAGGTGATGTTGGGCGTGCGGATGCGGATGCCGACATGCTTGGCCGACATCTCCCCCGCCGCGACCGCAGCGACCACGCGGTCGAGGTCCGCGATGCTGTCGCAGAACACCGCGTGCATCCGCTCGCGCGGCATCAGCCCCGCGGGCCACCATTTGCCGGGGCCGTTCAGGATCACCTGGTCGGGACGAAAGCCCGCCTGAAGCGCCGCCTGCACCTCGCCCAGGCTGATCGCCTCGGCGTAGAAGCCGTTGTCCAGCGCCTGGCCGATCAGCCGCTTGTCGGGGTTGGTCTTGATCGAATAGCCGCTGATCACCTCGACGTCGTTGGTGCTCAGGCGATGCGCGCGATCGGCCGCCTGCTTGAACAGGCCCGCGGCGGTCGAATCCAGATAGATGTACTGCGGCGTCTCCATCGCGTCGAAATCCTGCGCCGCGATGTCGGCGACCATGCTGCCGGGAAGCTCGGCGACTCCGCTCGGCGGTTCGCCGCCTCGGCTGTCGAGCGCCACGTCCAGCATGTCCGGATCGATCTTGTGGAGCCGCGCGGCGAGCGCGGTGAGGCCCGACGGGTGTTTCATCGAATGGCCGACCGCGCCCGCGAACGGCTCAGGCAGCGGCGGAAGCGGATAGTCGGGGCGCACCGGCACTTCGAGCACGACGCGCGTGAATTCGGCCGAGAGCGCGGGCGCCGCTTCGGCGGGGACGCGGCTGGCCGCCTGCACCAGCAGCGCGGGCAGATTGTGGCCGGCGATCGTGGCGCCATGGACCCACGCCGGGAAGCGCGGGTTCATCTCGATCAGCCAGAGCTGGTCGGATGCGTCCCGCACCATCTCCAGCTCGCCGCCGCCGGTCCAGTTGGTGTCGCGCACCATGCGCCGCAGCGGCTCGAGGAAGGCGGGCGGCACTTCGGAGACGTCGCCCGCCCAGGTCTTGCCCTCGGGCGTGATGTCGCGCTTGCGCATGCTGACCGCGCCCAGCAGCTCGCCCTTGTAGGCGGACAGCATCACCGATTCCTCATACCCGCTGACATGCGCCTGCAGGAACAGCTTCTCCGTCGACCATACCTTGCTCAGCGCATTGCGGATCGCGGTGAAGGCGTCCCAGGTGGGAGTGCGCGACGCGTCGTAATAGGGGCCTTTCAGCCAGACGCGCCAATCATGCTTGCGGCAAAAGGCGTGAAGGTCCCAGTCGCTGTTCTCGGTCGACAGATATGGCGGAATGCGGACCGGCAGGCCGGACGCCGCCTCGACGACGGGCTTGGTGATCCGCTTGATCCCCGCCATCGGCGGGGCGAGCAGGTTGCGGTGCCCGTCGGGAAAGACGCTGCCCAGCCACATCGCCTCCAGGTCGCTGCCCGAGATCCACATGCCGCCGGCGTCCAGAACGTCGCGGACCCTCTCGCCATAGCTGTCGAGGTCGAGCTCGCCCCAGGGCCGCTGGATCCACAGGTCGTCGAGCTCGTCGAAATGGATGCCGGATACGCGGTTGGAATATTCCACCCCGACGATCGCGGCGTCGGGATAGCCTTGCCGCACCGATCGGACGATGCCCACGCCCGGCTGCGGATTGCCGCCGCCGTACAGCCCGCTCACATAGATTTTCATCGTGCTTCCCATGATAAGGGCGACCCGCCCTGCCGACTTCACATCAGAAAGGAAGCTGCCGGCTCGCAAAGACAAATAGCTGATCTCGAAATTAAAAAGCTTTTATATTAGCTACTCTAACACAGATCAGGATCACTGAATTATATAATTGATGCAGATCATTTGGCCGCCGGAGCTCAGTTCGTTAAGCGCTTGCCATGACACGCGCCCATTATCCCAGCTACAAGAACCTCGATCCCTTCATCGACGTCGCGCGCCTGACCGCGCTCGACGCGTTCATCACCGAACGGCTCGGGCGCAGGCTCGCCGCCTCGGCGGATCGGCGGTTCTACACCGGCCCCTTTCTGCTCGACGACAACGCCCCAGATCGGCCGGGGTCGCGCATGATCGAACTGACCCGCTCGCGCGAGCCGGAGAATTACTACGACCTCGACCGCACGGAGGTTTGGGAGCCGACCGAGGAGGCGCAGGAGTTCGCGCCGCTGATGGATTTCATCGCCACGCTGCCGTTCGCCGCGACGGGCCGGATGCTGATCATGTACGATGCGGTCGGGCGCGCGGTGTCGGCGCACAAGGATCATGACAGCACCGAACTCTGCCACGAATTTATCTGGTTCCGAACCAACCGCAGCAAGCCGTTCTACATGCTCGATCCCGACACGGGGGAGCGGGCCTATGTGGCCGGTTATTCCGCGTGGTTCGACACGGTGAACCAGTTCCACGGCGCGGACGCCAGCGGCGAATTGTCGTTCAGCATCCGGGTGGACGGCGTGTTCAGCGATGCGCTTCGCGACTGCATCCCGTTTCCGCAAGTCAATCGCGCGGCGGCTCCGAGCATCTGGGCGAACGCGTCATAGATGACCGGGCCGGGGTCAGAGGCGAGAAACCAGCCCCGCTACGTGTTCGGGCCGCAGCGGCTTGTCGAAGATGCGGACGTCGGCATAGCGTTCCGGGATCGCGCTGCGATCATAGCCGGTGACGAACGCGAACGGGATGCCGCGCTCCTTCAGCGCGTCCGCGATCTCGAACACCATCTCGCCGCGGAGATTGACGTCGAGCAGCGCGAAATCGATCACGGACTCCGCGCCGAGAAGGCCAGCGGCCTGTTCGACGCTGGGCACCGGCCCCAGCACCTCGGCCCCCGCATCGACCAGCGCCCCGCGAAGGTCGTCGGCGAGCAGGTATTCGTCCTCAGCGACCAGGATGCGCGTGCCGTGCAAGTCCGCCATGTCCATGCCCATCTCCACCTGCGATCCCGTCCTTCACCGCCGCATCTGCCCGGAGAAACGCAGCAGCAGGCGTATGGATCGCCCTTCATTAGCCAAATTGGATCGGATAGCCAAAAAGATGTGAGATTGCGCGGATATAGCCTGGGGCGGCCGCGTTGGGGAGTTAACCGGCTTCGTGATCCGGCGCGTGCCCCACTCAAGGACGTCATGGACAAGCCCAATTCTCCGGACGCGCAGGAGCAAGCCGACGCGCAACAGGAGGCCCTGGTTCAGCTCGCCTGGGAACTCGCCGAGATGCGGCGCGAGCGCGATGCGCTGGCGGAAGCGGTCCGGCTCGGACGCGCCCGCGAGACGGCGCTGGGCAACGAAGTCCAGCACCGGATCAGGAACATGCTGGCGGTGATCCGCTCGCTGCTCGGGCGAACGCTGGATGCGGGTTCGTCGCCGGAGGAGTTCGCCGATCATTTCAGGGGGCGGCTGGACGCGATCGCCCGCTACCAGGTCGGCGCAGGCGAAGGACAGCGGCGGACGGTCGACCTGGAGGACGTCATCCGCGACGAGCTCCTGCCGACCCGCTGCCTCGATACGCCGGCGTGCGTGATCGCGGGGCCCGCGATCGCGGTCGAAGGCGATGCGATCGAGCCGATCGCTTTGGCGGTGCACGAGCTGGCGACCAACGCCTTCAAGTTCGGGGCGCTGAGCGGCGACGGCGGCACGCTCGACATCGGCTGGTCGCTGGTCGACGACGCCGACGGGGCCGTCGTGCACTTCAGATGGTCGGAAAGCGGGGCGCCCGTCATCGCCGCCAAAGCCGACGCCTACGGCTTTGGACGTCAGTTCATCGAAGAGGCGCTGCCCTATCAGCTTGGCGCTTCGACCTCGTTCGACCTGCGGCCCGACGGGTTCGTCTGCACGATCGTTCTTCCCGTGCAACCGGGCGTTCCCGCTGGCCCGCACGCCTCCCCCAACCCCCGCATCCGGATTTCCCAACGGAGGGACGACAGATGATCACGCTTGCTGAACCTGCCCATGCCACGCGAGTTTCCGTCGTCCGGCGGCTGTCGGCGCTTGCGTCGCTGGGCGCGACCGAGATCGACCGGCTCCACGCCGCGGCGGGAATGACCCGCACCTTGCCGCCGCGCCGCGAGTTCGTGACCGAAGGCGAGCCCATCCGCGAGCCTCGCGCGGTGCTGAGCGGGTGGGCGTGCCGCACGCATGTGTTGCGCGACGGCCGCCGTCAGGTGTTGAGCTTCCTCCTGCCCGGCGACCTGTTCGGCGTGTGCAGTCAGTCGAACCCGGTCGCCTCCGCCTCCGTCCTGGCGCTCACCCCCGTCGTCACCTGTCCCGCCCCGACGCCGGGGCCGGGGGACGGCGGGCTTGCCGAAGCCTATGCGGTCAGCGCGGCGCTCGGCGAGCATTACCTCCTCCGCCAGATCACCCGGCTGGGACGGCTCAACGCCTATGAGCGGGTGGCCGACTGGCTGATGGAGATGCGCGAACGCCTCGCGCTCGCCGGCCTGGTGGAGGGCGACCGCTTCCCCATGCCCTTGACCCAGGAGCTGATCGCCGACGCGCTCGGCCTGACCAGCGTTCATGTGAACCGGACGATCCAGGCGTTGCGCAGCGACGGTCTGCTGGAGCTGCGCGGCGGTACGGCGACGCTTCGAGACGTCCCGCGGCTTCAGGCGCTGGTCGAACGGCGACCCGCCCGCGTCCACGCCTGAGCGAAACGGGTCGGGCGATTGATTCAGGCCCCGCGCTGACGCTACGATGCGGCATGAACGATAGCGAAGCGGGGGCGGGCGGGGGCGCGCAGCGGCTGAACGGCCGGTGCGTGCTGATCGTCGAGGACGAATATCTGCTGGCGAACGACCTTGAGCGGGGGTTCCAGCAGATCGGCATCACCATCGTCGGTCCCGTACCGTCGCTCGATAGGGCGATGGCGCTCGTCGCCGACAAGGCGATCGACCTGGCCGTGCTCGACATCCAGCTCGACGGCGACAAGGTGTACGACGTGGCGGACGCGCTGGTCGCGCGCGACGTGCCCGTCCTGTTCGTGTCGGGCTACGACCGCAGCGACATTCCCCGCCGCTATGCCGACGTGCCGCTGTGCCAGAAGCCGCTCGGGGCGGACGAGGTGATCGCGGCGCTAACCCGCATCGTCGGCGGCTAGGGCGCGCGCGATCACCGCCGCGTCGACCGGCTTTTCGTACCTGGCGATGTGCCGCCACGCCGGGGGAAGGTCCGCGGCGGAATAGCCGGTCGCGAAGACGAACGGGACGCGGCGCGCGGTCAGCGCCTCGGCGACCGGATACACGCTTTCGTCAAGCAGGCTCACGTCCAGGATCGCGCCGTCGACGGTTCCGCCGGCGAGCAGCGCAAGCGCATCCTTCACCGACGCCGCGGGCCCCAGGACGTGCGCGCCGACGTCCTCCAGCCCCCGCTGCATCGCGTCCGCGATGAAATACTCGTCCTCGACCAGCAGGATGCGGCGGCCCAGCAGCGACGCTTCATTCACCGCCCGGCGCTCCGTGGCTCGCCGATCGCGAAATCGGAACCGCGATGGTGCAACGCACGCCGTCGGGGCCGAGTTCGTAGCGCGTTTCCGCCCTGAGCTGGTACGGCAACGCGCGCTCGATCAGTTCGCGGCCATAGCTGCTTCCGCGCGGGGCCGCGCTCACATGGGGCATGACGACGCCGCTCTCCAGCCACTCGACGTGCAGGCGCGGCAGGTCGTCGCCCAACGCGGGCTCGACCCGCCAGCGCACCGACAGATGCCCGTCGGGGGCGGCGAAGGCGCCGTATTTGACCGCGGTGGTGGCGAGCTCGTGGAGCGCGAGCGCGAACGTTTGGACCGTGGCCGAGCGCAGCGGCACGTCCGCCGGTCCCTCCAGCGTCAGCCTGCCCGCGGGCCCGTTCGCCGCGCCGTGCGCGTCCAGCTCCGCGCACAACAGCTCCTTAAACGTCACCCGCGCCCCCGCCGCCAGGTGGGACAGCAGCCCCTGCACCCGCGACAGCGCGGCGAGCCGCGGCCGAAACCGCGTGCCGAAATCCTCCAGCGAGGATGCGGTGCCCAGCGTCCGGTCGGCCAGCGACCGCACCACCGCGATCAGGTTGCGGGTGCGGTGCTGCAGCTCGGCGACCAGCACCCCCTGGCGGTCGGCGGCTTCCTTGGCGTCGGTGATGTCGGCGCCCAGGCCCGCGATCCAGCGCACCGCGCCCGCCGCGTCGCGCAACGGGAAGTCGGTGTTGTGGACCCAGCGCAAGCGGCCGTCGACCGCGTGGCGGATCCGGAACTCGTGCTCCACCCGCTTGCCCGCGCGCACGCGCCGGAAGTTGGAAAGCACGGCCTTGCGGTTTTCCGGCTCGATCAGCCGGGCCCAGGTCCGCAGGCGTCCGTCGCCGCCGCGGTCTGGCCCGGGGATGCCGTAGATCCGGTCGAACGCCGGGCTGGCGAACAGCATCCGCAGCGTCTCCGCGTCCCTGATCCACAACACGCTGGTGGAGGCGTCGCTGAACTGGCGAAACCGCGCCTCGCTGTCGTGGAGCGCGGTTTCGACCTCCTTGCGAGCGGTGATGTCGCTCGCGATCCCCGCCGAACGCCTTGTCCCGCCCCCCCGCACGGGAAAGCAGCGGTCGTGGATCCAGCGGATTTCGCCGTCGGGCCGAATGATCCGATACTCGCTGGATGCAGGCTTTCCGAGCCTTTGCCGCGCAAGCCCGGCGGCGACGACAGCCTGATCGTCGGGGTGGATCGTGCGGGCGAAGCCGGAAAGATCGCGCAGCAGCTCGGCCGGGGGCAGGCCCCAGACCTGCTCGAACGACGGGCTGAGATAGAGCAGCGCTCCGCGATCGAGATCGGTCATGTAGAACACGTCCTCGATCGCTTCGGTGACGGTCCGGAACCGCGCTTCGCTGTCGCGCATCGCCTGTTCGGCGCGGGCGCGCTCCACCGCCGCCCAGGTGCGCTCGGCGACCTCGGCGACCAGCGCCTGCTCCTCGGGCGTCCAGCGCCTGGGCGTCATCTGCTGCACATAGAAGCTCGCGACCCAGCGCCCGTCCTTCACCAGCGGAACCGCGATGTTCGCGCGAACCCCGCCCAGCGCGTCATAGGCGTCCAGATGGCCGTCCATGCGCGGGTCGGCGTGGGTGTCGTCGATGACGAGCACCGCGCCTTTCCGGTACGCCCCCATCGCGGCCTCGCCATAGTCGCTGACCCGCAGCGTTCCCGCATGGCTCGCCATCACCCCGTCGGTCCAGTCGCGGTGCACCGTGAACAGCTCGCCGGTTTCGTCGAGCTCGCCATAGCCGCACCGCCCGACGCCCAGATGCCGGCCGAGCAGGGCGCTGGTCACGCCCATGATCTCCGCCAGGTCGACGAGCGGCCGCAGCGTGTCGCTGAGCGCCAGCAGAAACGTCTGCCGCTCCGCGTTGCGGCGCAGCGCCAGCTGCGCCTGCTTGCGGTCCGACACGTTGCTGAACAGCACGGCCGCCTGTCCGGGCGTCTGCGTCGGAAAGACCTCCGCCTCCATCCACAGGTCCAGCGCCGCGACATGCGCCTCCAGCCGCCTGTGTTCGCCGGTCCGGATCACCTCGCCGTACAGCGCCATGATGCTCGGCTCGGCCAGCGGCACCAGTTCGCGGATCGTCCGGCCGACGACGTCGCGCAATCCGGTATGACGCTCGAACGCAGGATTCGCGATCAGATAGCGGAAGTCGTCGGGCTCGCCGGGCGCGGTGTCGACCCGCTCGATGACGCAGAAGCCCTGCTCCATCCGCTCGAACAGCTCGCGGTGGCGGGTGTCGCTCTCCCGCCCGCTCACCCGCGCCGCCTCCAGCGCCAGCGCCATCCGGTGCGCGGCCGCGGCGAACCGCGCCAGGCTCTGCAGCAGCCGCGCGTCCTCCGCCTCGAACCGGCCCTCCGCATCGTGCTTGACGACCCACAGCGTTCCCGCGGGCGCGCCGCCGACGTCGAACGGGGCGAGCAGCGCTTCGCCGATGCCGGGATCGGCTTGCAGCAGCGCCGGAAAAGCGCGTTCCGGGTGATCGAGCAGCAGCACCGCCTCGCGCGCGATGACCTCGCCGCACGGGCTCTCCGCGCGCAGCATCGTGCCGTCGCGATAGGGGGCCCAGGCGCCTGCGGTCGCGACCCAGCGGAACGTGCCTTGCTCGCCGCCGGGCTCCAGCAGGCTGATCCCCGCGGATTCGGCGCGCGTCAGGTCCATCGCGGTTTCAGCCAGGCCTTGCAGCACCGCGGCCGGGTCGCCGCCCATCGCCTCGGCCAGCCGGGTGAGCGCGCGGTTCTCCGCCTCGTGATCGGGCGCTCGCGAGGGCCGGCGATCCAGATCGCCGGTGATGATGACGCTCTCGACGCCGCAGGTCGCGCTTTCTACCTTCACGTCTCGGGCAACGTTCCTGACCGGCAACGGATGCCATGCCGATGCTGCTCATTCGCGCGGGCCCGCGGAAACGATCGCTCCATCGTCCTCTCCCCCTTGTCGACCGCACGCTACGCCGCCGCGCGGCCCCTTGCGACAAACTGCGTTAGGGCGCGGCCGACGACGCGGTGATCATGCCAGCGTCCGCGCGGTGTTGATCACGTTCACCTCGTCGAACCGCGTCGTCGACGATCCGTGGCTCACCGCGGAGACCTGGCGCGGCTGGCCCTTGCCGTCGAAGAACGCACCGAACAGCCGGTACTCGCGCGCGTCGCAGGTCGCGGAACAGGCGTTCCAGAACTCGGGCGTGCGGATCTGGTAAGCGACATCGGCGAGCGGCCGGGTGACCTTTCCGTTCTTTATCTCGTAGAAGAGCTGCCCGCCGAACTGCGCGTTATCGCGCTGCTGGTCGATCGAATAGGAGCCGCGGCCGAGGATGTAGACGCCGTTTTCGACCCCGCCGATCATCTGCTGGAGGCTGAGCGGGCGCTTGCCGGGGCTGAGCGACACGTTGGGCATCCGCTGGAACTGCACCGCGCTCCAGGAGTCGGCGTAGGAGCAGCCGTCGGACTCGCTCTTGCCCAGGATATGCGCCTGATCGCGGGTCGCCTGATAGTCGACGAGCACGCCGTCGCGGATCAGGTCCCAACGCTTGGTCTTCACGCCCTCGTCGTCATAGCCGACCGCGCCGAGGCTCCCGGGCTCCAGCTTGTCGGCGGTGATCGTCACCGCGTCGCTGCCGTACCGGAAACCGGCCTTGCGCTTGTCGAGCGTCGCAAAGCTGGTCCCCGCGTAATTGGCCTCATAGCCGAGCACCCGGTCGAGCTCGAGCGGGTGGCCGATCGACTCGTGGATCGTCAGCCCCAGATGGCTGGGATCGAGCACCAGGTCGTATTTGCCCGGGGTCACCGATGCGGCGGTCAGCTTCTCGCGCGCGTGGCGCGCGGCGGCGACCGCGTCCTCCTTCATGTCGTACGACTTGCCGTAGACGACCACGCCCGCGGGCGTCGTCGTCTTGTCCGCGGCGTCGCCCGCCAGATATTCATAGCCGAGCCCCATCGGCGCGGACAGGCCGTCGCGGGTGCGGAACTTGCCCGATTGCTTGTCAATCGCGGTGACGGTGAACGGCGCCCAGATGCGGTGGACGTCCTGGTCGATGTACGATCCGTCGGTCGACGCGAAATATTTCGGCTCGTTGATCAGGAACATCGACGAATTGACGAAGTTCGCGCCCGCGCCAAGCGCCGCGGCGTTGACCGACAGCAGCAGCTCGACCTTCTCCTGCAGCGGCACGTCCATTGCGTTGCGACGCACCGGCGTCCGCCAGCGGACCTCGCCCACGCCCCGGGTCGGGGCGAGCCGCACCGGCGCGGCCTGGCTGGTCGCATTGGCGCGCGCGATTGCAACCGCGAGCCGTGCGGCTTCGGCGACGCTTTCGGGGGTCAGGGCGTTGGTGGCGGCGAAGCCCCATGCGCCGCCCGCGATCACGCGCACGCCGACCCCGGTCGACTCGGTGTTGACGACGTTCTCGACCCGGGTCTCGCGCGTCATCACGAATTGCCGGAGATACCGGCCGACCCGGACGTCGCAATAGCTCGCCCCGCCCACCTTCGCCGCCGACAGCGCAGCGTCGGCGAGCCGCCGCTTCAGCGCCGGATCGAGCGGCTCGACGAGCTGCTCGGCGGCGATCGCGCGGCCGGTGAAGCCCGGAAGCAGCACGCCGCCCGCGCCGACGCCGCAGGCCGATAGGAATTGCCGTCTGTCCAAGCGCTCTCTCCGATGCTCGTCTCCACCATCGCGGAGTGGATGCGCCCGGTCAAACGGCGACCCACAGCGCGCCGACGGCCTGATCTCCTTTCTCCGTCACCCCGGCCTTGTGACGGGGTCCAGGGCTCGGCAAGCGATGCGGCTTGAGGCTCGAATGCCTTCGCTCGACTGAACGCTGGACCCCGGCGCAAGCCTCTCCCAAGCGAAGTCGATGGGGCCGGGGTGACGAAGGTGCATCTTCGATCGCATTGGGTGTATCGAAAATCCCCTGTCCTACAACGAACCATTATGGTTCGCTCCCTCCCCTTCCAACAGGAGGACAGCATGAACGTCACCAACCTGATCGACGAAGTGATCGACCGAGAGGGCGGCTATTCGAACCACAAGGCGGACCGCGGCGGCGCGACGCGCTGGGGGATCACCGAAGCCGTCGCGCGCGCCGACGGATACGCGGGCGCGATGCACGAACTGCCCCGCGCGCGCGCCGTCGCGATCTACCGCCGGCTCTACTGGACCGCCCCTGGCTTCGACCGCGTCGCCCGGCGCGCGCCGCGGATCGCCGCCGAGCTGTTCGACACGGGCGTCAACATGGGTGTCGCGGTCGCCGCCGCGTTCCTTCAGCGGGCGCTCAACGCGCTCAACCGCGGCGCGTCGCACTATCCCGACCTGCTGCTCGACGGCCGCATCGGCGCGGGAACGCTGGCCGCGCTCGACGCCTTCCTTGATGGGCGCGGGGCGGGCGGGGAGGCGGTGCTGCTAAAGGCGTTGGAGGCGCTTCAGGGCGAGCGCTACGTCGCGCTGGCGGAGCGCAGGCCCGCCAACGAGGCGTTCCTCTACGGCTGGCTCGCGAACCGGATCGGCGCATGAGCGAGAGCGCGAATGTTTGCGATTTGCGGCAACTTCGACAACTTCGCGACGAGGGCGTCGACCCCTGGGTCGAGCGGGCGCGGCCCGCATTCCTGTACGTCATGTACGCGCTGCTGCTCTGGTCGCTGCCGATGGGGGCGATCGCGGCGGTCCGGCCCGACGTGGCGGCGGCGATGACCCGCGGCATGGCGGCGTACCTGCTCGCCATCCCCGAACCGCTCTACGCGCTCTTCGGCACCGGCTATCTCGGCTACACCGTGGCGCGGACCTGGGGCAAGGCGCGCGGCGTGGAGCGGTAGCGCGATAGCGTCAACTTGGTCTCAACTTCCGCATGCTGGAGCGCGCCGCCGTTGCGGACCGGCGGCGCCTTCCTACATCCGCGACAATGAGTGACACCACGCACGCCATGCCGGTCTGGCACGGCACCACCATCTGTTCGGTCCGCCGCGGCGGCAAGGTCGTCGTCGCGGGGGACGGGCAGGTTTCGATGGGGCAGACGGTGATGAAGCCGAACGCCCGCAAGGTCCGCCGATTGGGCGACGGGTCGGTCATCGGCGGCTTCGCGGGCGCGACCGCCGACGC
>SXHP01000308.1 GCA_005773165.1 Sphingomonadales bacterium
GTGCCGTGGATCGCGGCGACGATCGGCTTGTCGGACGCCTCGATCATGTCGACCAGATTGGGCAGCACCGGCTCCGCGCTCGCGGCGGGCTTGCCGAACTCGCTGATGTCCGCGCCCGCGAAGAAGGTGCGTCCGTCGCAGCGGATCACCATCGCCTCGACGCTCGCGTCGGCGACGCCCTGCTTGACCGCCGCCTCCAGTCCCTGGCGCACCGCAGCGCCCAGCGAGTTGACCGGCGGATTGTCGGAGATGATGACGAGCACATCGTCGTGGCGCTCGGTGCGGATGGGAGAGGTCATCGGTCGGCTCCTGTTCAATTCAGCGCCGCGTAGATCATCGTCTTGATCTCGCGGCGGATGGGATAAAGGTTGCTGGGGCTGAGCTGCGTCATGAACACCGCGCTGATCCGCTCTACGGGATCGACGAAGAAGGCGGTGGAGAACATGCCCCCCCAATAGAATTCGCCCTCGCTCCCCGGGATCATCGTCCGCGCGACGTCGTCGTTGACCGCGAAGCCGAGCCCGAAGCCCGTTCCCGCATTCGCCGCCTCGCTGAACAGCGACTTGGACATGCTGGCGAGGTCGGAGCGGCCGGGCAAATGGTTGCGCGTCATCAGGTCGATCGTCTTGCGCCCGGCGATCCGTACGCCGTTTAGCGTGCCGCCGTTCAGCAGCATCGTGTTGAACCGGTGATAATCGAGGCTCGTCGACACCAGCCCGCCGCCGCCCGAAAGCTGCGTCGGCGGCCGGCTCCAGGCGCTCTTCTCGCCGCGGTCCATCATCACCCGGCCTTCGCCTGGTTTGAAGGTCCAGCAATCGGTCAGCCGCTCCACCTTCTCGGCGGGCACGAAGAAGCCGGTGTCGTTCATGCCCAGCGGCGCGAAGATGCGTTCCTCGAAAAAGCGGTCGAGCGGCATGCCCGACACCCGCTGCACCACCGCGCCGAGCACATCGGTCGCGACCGAATAATTCCATGCGGTCCCCGGCGAAAACTCCAGCGGCAGCTTCGCGAGCGCGGCGACGAGCCCGTCGAGGTCGAGGTTGCCGTGCCACGCCTCCAATCGTCCCTCACGGTACGCCGCATCGACGTTGGTCCGCTGCTGAAAGCTGTAGGTCAGCCCAGCGGTATGCCGCAGCAGGTCCACCATCCGCATCGGCTCGTCGCAGGGCTTGGTCAGGAACGGCACGCCCCCACCGCCGCCGTTGTAGACCCCGACGTCCTTGAACTCGGGCAGCACGTGGTGGACCGGCGTGTCGAGCGCGACGCGCGCCTCCTCGACCAGCAGCATGAACGCGAGGCTGGTCACCGGCTTGGTCATCGACGCGATTCGAAAGATCGAGCGCTCGTCGACCGAGGCGCCGCCCTCACGCGCCGCTCCTTGGTGCGAAAAGTGGACCACCTCGCCCTCGTGCGCGACCAGCAGTTGCGCGTGCGGCAACTTGCCCGTGTCGAGGTAGCGCGCCGCGACAAAGGCGTCGATCGCCTCCAGCCGCCTCGCGTCGAACCCCGTCGCACCCGCCATAAGCACCATACCCCTGTTTCGAAGAGTCGCGCCCCTATCGCCTTGAGCGCCGCGCGAATCAACACTAACCTTGGGCGAGCTCGACCAAACCGGAACCCGCAAAATCGAGCCAGGAGAGTGCAGACGTGGCGAGCGAACCGATCATTCCCCTCGATCCTTCATGGCCTGCGATGTCGCTGGACCAGGTGCGCGCGCTGCTCACCGCACCGGGCGCGAAGTTTGAGACCGATGAGGTCGCCATCCGCGGCACCCCCACCCGCGTGTGGAAGAACGCGCCGCCCTCGCTCCCCTGGCTGTTCACCGCCGCGCGCGCGCACGGCGACCGGGTGATGACGATCTACGAGGATGAGCGCGTCACCTACGACGCCGCTTTCCGCGCCGCCGCCGCGCTGTCGCACCATCTGACGGCGCTCGGGGTGGGGAAGGGGGATCGCGTCGCGCTCGCCATGCGCAACCTGCCCGAATGGCCGGTCATCTTCTTCGCGATCACCGCCTTGGGCGCGATCGCGGTGCCGCTCAACGCCTGGTGGACCGGCGGCGAGCTCGAGTACGGGTTGACCGATTCGGGGGCGAAGGTGCTGATCGTCGACGACGAGCGCCACCAGCGGCTGTCGCTTCGCTACTCCGAGCTGCCCGCGCTCGAGCACGTCCTCGTCGCGCGCGCCTCCGCGCCGCTCCAGGCCCCCGCCGCGCGGCTGGAGGACGTGATCGGCACGCCGCACGACTGGGCCGCGCTGCCCGACCGCTCCTTCCCCGACGCGGCGGTCGCGCCGGACGACGACGCCACGATCTTCTACACCAGCGGCACCACCGGCGCGCCCAAGGGGGCGCTCGGCACCCACCGCAACATGACCTCGAACATTCTCTCTTCCGGCTATTCCGCCGCGCGCACCTACCTGCGTCGTGGCGAGACTCCGCCCGATCCGACGCCAAAGGTCATGCTGACCGTCATCCCGATGTTCCACTGCACCGCTTGCTCGGCAGGGATGATGGGCGCGATCGCGACCGGATCGACGACGATCTACATGCGACGCTGGGACGCGGTCCGCGCGATGGAGATCATCGAGCGCGAGCGCGTCAACATGACCGGCGGCGTGCCGACGATCGCCTGGCAGCTCCTCGAGCATCCCGATCGCGCCAAGTACGACCTCTCCAGCCTGGAGACGATCGCCTATGGCGGCGCGCCGTCCGCGCCCGAGCTGGTCCGCCGCATCCACGAGGAGTTCGGCGCCCTGCCCGGCAACGGTTGGGGCATGACCGAGACGATGGCGACCGTCACCCAGCACGGCGGCGAGGATTACCTCAACCGCCCGACCAGCGCGGGCCCGCCCGTCGCCGCCGCGGATCTGGAGATCAGGGCCGAGGATGGAGTGACCCTCGTGCCCACGGACGAGGTCGGCGAGCTATGGGCGAGGGGGCCGATGATCGTCCGCGGCTATTGGAACAAGCCGGAGGCGACCGCGGCCACCTTCGTCGACGGCTGGGTCCGCACCGGCGACCTGGCGCGGCTGGACGATGAAGGCTTTCTCTACGTCGTCGACCGCGCCAAGGACATCGTGATCCGCGGCGGCGAGAACATCTATTCGACCGAGGTCGAGAACGTCCTCTACGCGCACCCCGCGGTCACCGATTGCGCGCTGATCGGCATCCCCCACCGCACGCTGGGCGAGGAGCCCGCCGCCGTCGTCCATCTCGCTCCCGGCACGCAGGCCAGCGAAGCGGAACTCCAGGCCTGGGTCCGCGACCGCCTCGCCGCCTTCAAGACCCCCGTAGCGATCCGTTTCGTCGAAGCGACGTTGCCGCGCAACGCGAACGGGAAGATCCTGAAGAAGGACCTGAAAACGCTGTTCGACGAGGGAGCGGGCGCACCGGGCTGACGAACGCGTGTCAGCGCAGGTCGCGCTTCAGAAGCGACCAGACCCGGACATCCTCGTATCGGTCCCATTTGCGCACCCGCTCGCGCAGCACCCCCTCACGCCGGAACCCGAGCTTCTCCAGAACGCGTTCCGACCCCGTGTTGCGCACCATGTGATAGGCGCACAGCCGGTTCAGATCGAGGTCGGCGAACGCGAAGCCGATCGCCGCCCCGGCCGCTTCGCTGACGTAGCCGCGCCCTTCCTTGCCGCCGTCGATCCAGAAGCTCAGCTCGCCCTCACGGTGCTCGGCGTCGATATGCGCGATCGCGACATAACCCAGGAGGGCTCCGCCAGGAGCCCGACCGAATATTCCGAAGCCGTAACGATCGCCATGGTCATGCGTATCGCGCCTCAGCCACTGCGCCGCGTTCTCGGCCGTGAACGGGTGGGGCACGCTGATCGTGGTGTCGGCGATCCGCCGCTGCCCCGCGATCCTCATCAGGGCCTCGGTATCGTCGGGTTTTAGCCGCCGCAGGATCAATCGTTCTGTCTCGATCACCCTGTGCGGCGATCGTGCGTGTTCAGCCATGCCGCGCTCCGTACTCCGGCACATGGATGATCCCCGATAGTCGCATGCGGCCGGCGATCGTCTCTGTCCTACAGGTCACGCGCCATGGCATCAGCGTCGGCGATGTCGAACCCTCCGCACCTCCGCTTCTCCCAACCGCAATGGAACCGGAATGAGCTGCTGTTTCCGGGCTGGCGTTCACGCGTCAACCAGTGTCAACGTCGTCACGAGAAGCCGTCGCGATTGCATGCCGTTCGCCTCTCCTTAGCCTCTCCTTCCGCGCCGACCACCGTCTCGACCGCGCGCTTCCAGCCCGCCAAACGCGCCTGCCTCACGTCCTTGTCGAGTCGCGGCTCGAAGCGTTCGACCGCGCCGCGCATCTCCGCCGCTTCGTCCAGCGAGGCGAACATTCCTTCGCCCACCCCCGCCAGCATGGCCGCGCCCAATGCGGTCGTTTCCGCGAACCGTGGCCGCTCGACGGTCAGGTCGAGCATGTCCGCCAGATCCTGCGCCATCCAGTCGTTCGCGACCATGCCGCCGTCGATCCGCAGGGTCGCCCAATCCTGCCCGTCCGCGGCGAAGGCCGCCTTGAGATCGCTGGCCTGATGCGCCATCGCCTCCAGCGCGGCGCGGACGACGTGCGCTTTCGTCGCCGCAAAGGTCAGGCCCGAAATCGCCGCACGAGCATCGGGCTCCCACCACGGCGCGCCGAGCCCGCTCAGCGCCGGGACCAGGTACACGCCCGCATTGTCCGCCACGCTCCGCGCCAGCGCGTCTGTCTCCCCGGCTTGGGCGATCAGCCCCAGCGAGTCGCGAAGCCATTGGATCAGGCTTCCTGCGACGAACACCGATCCCTCCAGCGCATAATGCCGTTCGCCGCCGAGCTGCCACGCGATGGTCGAGAGCAAGCGGTTCGCCGAGGCGGGCGGCTCGCGCCCCGCCTGGGTCAGCACGAACGCGCCGGTGCCGAAAGTCGCCTTGGTCTCGCCGGGCACGAGGCACGCCTGACCGATCGTCGCCGCCTGCTGGTCCCCCGCCAGCCCGCAGATCGGGATCGCCGCGCCGAATGCTCTGGTCTCTCCGAAGGTCCCGGCGCAGTCGACGATTTCGGGCAGCGCCGCCACGGGCGCGCCGAACAGCTCGGCCAGCCCGGCGTCCCAAGCGCCCGAACGGAGATCCATCAGCGCGGTGCGCGAGGCGTTGGTCGCATCGGTGATGTGCAGCCCGCCCGTCAGGTTCCAGACCAGCCAGCTTTCCACCGTCCCGACCGCCAGCCGATCTCCCCTCGCGGCCAGCTCCGGCCGATGGCGCATCGCCCAGCCGATCTTGGACCCGGAGAAATAGGGGTCGAGCAGCAGTCCCGTCTTCGCCTGCACCGCCGGTTCATGCCCCGCCTCGCGCAAAGACCGGCAATCCGCCGCGGTGCGCCGGTCCTGCCAGACGATCGCGGGGCCGATCGGCTCGCCGCTCGCCTGGTCCCAGAACACCACCGTCTCGCGAGGGTTGGTGATCCCGATCGCGGCGATCCGCTCCGCGCCGCCCGCCTGCGCCACCATCGCCGCAGTCACCCTCAGCGTCTTGCGCCAGATCTCCGCGGCGTCGTGCTCGACCAGCCCGGGCGCGGGGTAATGCTGGGTCAGCGGGGCGGCCTCGGACGCCACGCATCGTCCGTCCGGCGCGAACAGCATCGCCCGCGTCGATGTCGTCCCCTCGTCGATGACCAGGATATGATCGCCCATCCGCTTCCTCTCTTTGGCCATCCTATTCGGGATTACATGGCCGGGGAAAGCCGCTAGGCTCGCGCGCATGGCCGATCGCCCCGACAACGTCCCCGACAGCCTGCTCGGCGTTCCCGCGGAGCTCGCGCCCGACGCCGCGCTCCGGGTCGCGTTGCGCCGCGACCGTCTGCTCGCCGCGCTGACGCTGATCGCGGGCGTGGGGCTGATCATCGCGATGCCCTTCGCTCTGAAGGCCGGGGCCGAGTTCTTTCTGCCGACGACGGTGGCTTTGGTGATCGCGGTCGCGTTGATCCCGGCGCTCGAATGGCTCGAGCGTCACCGCGTCCCGTCGTCGGTCGCCGCCTTGTTCTGCGTGATCCTGTTTCTGGTCGCGGCCAACATCGCGATCGCCGCGATCGTCATCCCGGCGATCGACTTCTTTCAACTGCTGCCGACCCGGATCAACCGCATCCAGGACAATCTCGCGCCTGTGCTTGATCTCTACGCCAACCTGGAGCGGTACGTGAACCGCACCCTGCGCCAGATCGCCGCCGCGCCCGTGCGGCAGCAGACGACGCAGGCCGTCGCGCCGCCCAACACGATCCTCGAATTCGCCGCCAGCACCGCGCCCGCGGTCATTATCCAGTTCTTCTTCTGCGTGTTGGTCGTCTTCTTCTTCCTCTCGGGGTGGACGGGCCTGCGCAAGCGGACGATCACCGGCCGGGTCAGCTTCGACGGCGCGATGGCGACCGCGCGGGTGATCCAGAATGTCGTCGACGACGTGTCGGCCTATCTGGGCACGATCACGCTCATCAACATCCTGCTGGGGGTGGTCGTCGGCGTCGCGCTCTGGGCGGTCGGGATGCCGTATCCGGCGATGTGGGGCGGCATCGTCGCGCTGCTCAACTACGTCCCTTACTTCGGCCCGGTGATCGCCGCTTTTCTGCTCGCGATCGGCGGGTTGATGAGCTTTCCCGACATCTGGCTGGCGATGCTGCCCCCCGCGATCATGGTCGGCTGCCACCTGGTCGAGGCGAACGTGATCACGCCGCTCGTCGTCGGGCACCGGCTGACGATCAACCCGGTGCTGATCCTCGTCTCGTTGAGCTTCTGGGGATGGGTATGGGGCACCGCGGGCGCGCTGCTGGCCGTGCCCCTGCTGATCATCCTCCAGACCGTGCTCGGCGCGGCGGGCAAACCGGACATCGCCGGCTTCCTCTTCGAGCACGGCACCCTGGTCAACCAGCGCCGCGACCGGCGGCGGCGTTCGGACGACGGAGA
>SXHP01000309.1 GCA_005773165.1 Sphingomonadales bacterium
GATGAGCGCAGGCACGGGGGTGCGCCACGCCGAGTACCATCTGGAACCCGTGACGACCACGCTGTTCCAGATCTGGATCGAGCCGACGCGCACGGGCGGCAGCCCGAGTTGGGGCGCCAAGCCGTTTCCCAAGGACGAGCGTTCCGGGCGGTTCACCGTCTTGGCGAGCGGTTTCGCGGAGGATGTCGACGCGCTGCCGATCCGCGCCGATGCGCGGGTCATGGGCGTGACGCTCACGGCCGGCGAGAGCGTGACGCACACCGTGGGCGATGGGCGTCACGCCTATATGGTGCCCGCAACCGGCGCGATCACGATCGACGGCGAACGCATCGACGCTCGCGACGGCGCGGCGCTTTCCGGCGGCCGAACGTTCACCATCACCGCGGTCGAGGACGCCGAGATCGTCCTCGTCGACGCCGCCTGAGGAGTTTGCAACCATGACCAAGGTTCTCGTTCTCTATTATTCGTCCTACGGCCACGTCGAGCAGATGGCCGACGCGGTCGCCGGAGGCGCGCGGGCGGGTGGGGCGGAGGTCGACATCCGCCGCGTCGCCGAAACCGCGCCTGCCGAGGTGGTGAAGTCCGCGCATTTCAAGACCGACACCGCGCATCCGGTGATCGAAGGGCCCAACGCGCTGGCGGACTATGACGCGATCGTCGTCGGCGCGCCGACCCGCTACGGCCGCATGCCGAGCCAGATGGCGGCCTTCTGGGACACGACCGGCGGCTTGTGGGCGCGCGGCGCGCTCAACGGCCAGGTCGGCGCGGCGTTCACCTCAACCGCCAGCCAGCACGGCGGGCAGGAGACGACCTTGTTCTCGATCCTGACCAACCTGCTCCATATGGGCATGACGATCGTCGGGCTGGATTACGGCTTCCAGGGCCAGATGGGGGTCGACAAGGTGCGGGGCGGTTCTCCGTACGGCGCGACGACGATCGCCGACGGCGACGGCAGCCGCCAGCCGGGCGAGGATGAGTTGGCGGGGGCGCGATACCTGGGCGAACGGGTGGCGCGTACGGCGGCGAAGCTGGCGACTACGTCTGCGATTTGAGCCAGTTGTCAGCCTGTAAACCCTCCGTCACCCCGGATACCTCGACAAGCTCGGCAGAGCCTTGTTCCGGTGTGCAGGGTGCCGCAGGCTAAGTCCCTGGAGCCTCTTGCCGCATCGCCTAGCGGGCGCTGGACCCCGGAACAAGTCCGGGGTGACGAAATCGACTTATCGCCGCTTCTTCTTCCTGGACGGCGGTGCAGGGGCGGGCGGGATCGGCGGCTGTTCCGCCACCCGGACGATCACCGGGTCCGCAATCGCCGGATTGGCCGGGAACCGCGCCCGCGCCGCCGCGAAGACGAAGCGCGCGCGCGCGGCGCCGGCGACCGACATGGATGTGCCGACCCAGCGCCAGTGCCAAGGCTCCCACTTCACGTTCTGCGTGTTGCCCGCGGGAAACGACTGTTCGAACCCGAACCTTGGCGCGTTGGCGACGAGCCAGCGAGCGGGCGCGGTCGCCGCCATGCACGCTTCCGCATCGGGGCAATTGCGCGACGGGCGCACCGCGAAGTCGATCGCATAGCCGGTGGTGTGCTCGCTGTGCCCGGGCGGCGCGACCGAGATCGCGCGATCCTCGGCCCCGCCCTGACCGCCGCTGGCGAACACCGCGGTCTGCCGCGCAATGCTGCGGTGGCAGGACAGGCCGCGCAGCGTGCCGCCGACCGCCGGGTCCGCGCGCGCCGCTTCGAGAAGGCGTTGCAGGTCGGCGAGCACCTCTCGGCGGATACGGCACGGCGGATTGAGCGCGAAACCCGGCGGCGCGTCCGCCAGCGCCTCGACCGGAATGTCGCCGTAACCGAAATGCCCGAGCATTCGGCCGTCGCCCCCCGGCGCTTGCGCGATTCCCGGCGAGGCGAGCAGCGCCAGCAGCAGCCCGCACTGGCGCAGGGGCCCGCGGGGTGGCAAGGCGGATGGATGCATGGTGATCGCGTACTCTTCCTCGATGGCGAAGCGCTGGTGATCGACAAACCCGCGGGGCTCCCGGTCGATCCCCCGCGTGACGGATCGCTGAGCCTGGAGAACCATCTCGAGTCGCTCCGCTTCGGCTTTCACCGCTGGCCTCAGGCGGTGCACCGGCTCGATCGCGACACCAGCGGCTGCCTGCTGCTGTCGCGCAATCCCAAGGCGCACGCGCGATTGCAACAGGCGTTCGAGCGCGGGGAGGTGGAGAAGACCTATCTGGCGGTGCTCGACGGCGTGCCCGAGGGCGAGCGCGGGGTCGTCGACATGGCGCTCGGCAAGACGAGCACCGCCGCCGACGGCTGGCGCATGGTCCCCGATGCGAAGGGCAAGGCGGCGCGCACCGCGTGGGAGCTGATCCGCGTCGCCGAGGGCCGCGCGCTCGTCCGGTTCATGCCGGAGACCGGGCGGACCCATCAGATAAGGGTGCATGCCGCGAAAGGGCTCGGCGCGGCGGTGGTCGGCGATCCGGTGTACGGGCGGGCGGACCGCGGCGGTCCTTCGACAAGCTCAGGACAGGGTATGCTGCTCCACGCCGCCAAACTCGTCGTGCGGCGCGGCGCCAAGCCGCCGATCGAGGCGGAAGCGCCCGTTCCGGAGCGCTTCGGAGTTTTCGTGTGATCGAGATTCCGGAAAGCGCGATCGAGGAGCGCTTTCTCGCCGCGACGGGTCCCGGCGGGCAGAACGTCAACAAAGTGGCGACCGCCTGCCAACTCCGCGTCGACGTGTTCGCGCTGGGGCTGCATCCGGAGACGTACCGGCGGCTGAAGCTGCTCGCCGGCTCCCGGCTGACCGCGGCGGGCGTTCTGGTGCTGACCGCCCGGCGGTACCGGACGCAGGAGCAGAACCGGGCGGACGCACGCGAGCGGCTGGCGGAACTGCTGACAGGGGCGGAGAAGCGCGACGCGCGGCGGGTGAAGACCAAGCCGTCCAGGGCGGCGAAGGCGCGGCGGGTGGATGCGAAGAAGGGCAGGGCGGTGGTCAAGGCGGGGCGTGGGCGGGTGGCGGTGGAGTAATTGTGCGGGCAGCCAAGAATTTCTCCGTCACCCCGGACTTGTTCCGGGGTCCAGCGCCCGGCAAGCTATGCGGCTCAGGGCTCGCAGGGCATTGCGTGCGGCACCCTGGACCCCGGAACAAGTCCGGGGTGACGAACTAGAGGGAAGCACTTCTTGTACGCGTTCTCGATCACGACAACCGCCAAGCCCGAACTCTACCGCGATCTCCTCGCCGCGCTCGACGCGCTCACCGCGGACGAGCCCGACGGCGTCGCCAACATGGCCAACGCCGCGGCGCTGCTGTGGGAGTACCTGCCCGATCTCAATTGGGCGGGGTTTTACCGCATGATCGACGGCGAACTCGTGCTCGGCCCTTTTCAGGGCAAGGCGGCGTGCATCCGCATTCCAATCGGCAAGGGCGTGTGCGGCGCGGCGGCGGCATCGGCCGAGACGCAGTGCGTCGAGGACGTCCATGCCTTTCCCGGGCACATCGCGTGCGATGCGGCGAGCCGATCCGAACTGGTCGTGCCCATTATCCGCGAGGGGCGGGTAATCGCGGTGCTCGACCTCGACAGTCCAGCGCCGGCGCGCTTCGATGCCGAGGACGTGACGGGGGGCGAGGCGATCGCGCGCCTGCTCAGCGCCCGCGTCTGATCCGATTCGGGACAGGGCAATGCTGGCGGTACGACGCTAGAATTGGTAAGCAACCCGTTAACGGACTTCGCGTTGTGGTCACGCGGAACTTGGGAGTGACGGATGCGGACGCTTTGGATCGCGGGAACGGCGGCGGCGGCCCTGCTCGGCGCGGATGCGGCTTCGGCCGCCCAGCGGGTCGTTCAGCGAGGCCCCGGGGTGACGCACATGGGTCCGCGCGGCGGCGGCGCGCATGTGGCGCCGCGTCCCGGGCGGCATTGGGCAGGTCAGCATCATCGCGCACCGCGCTGGGGCAGCAAGGTGGGCGGCCGCTGGTGGGGCGGCGTGAACGCTCCCGGCGGGTGGCACGCTTACCGTCGTCCGGTGCGGGGGTGGGCGCTGCCCGTTTATTGGAACACGCCGCGCTTCTTCGTCTCCGATTGGTCGACCTATGGGCTCGCGCAACCGCAATACGGCTATAACTGGGTTCGGTATTACGATGACGCGGTGCTCGTCGACAGCCGCGGGTCGGTCTACGACACCGTCGGCGACGTCGATTGGGACCGCTACGACGATTACCGCGACGACCGCGCCTACGACGACGACGGCTACGAGCCGCCGGTCGCTCCCGAGTATCCCGATGATCGCCGCTACGAGCGGCGGGACAGCGGCGTCGGCGGCGCGCTTGCAGGCGCGGCGGTGGGCGGCGTCGCAGGAGCGCTGATCGGCGGGCGCGGCGATCGCCTGGGCGGCGCGCTGATCGGCGCGGGCGTGGGCGGCGTCGCGGGCTATGCGATCGACAAGGCCGAAGACCGTGGCCGCCGCGCGCCGCCGCCGCCGCGACGGGGCTATGGCGCGGACTATCCGCCCCCCGGCTACGCGCCGCACCACGCGCCGCCGCCGCATCATTATCCGCCCGCGCCGATCGCAGGCGGCGGCCGCTGGGTCTCGCCCGATGGAAACACCACGGTGGTGACCTCCGGCGGCGGCTACGGCGGCTACACGACGATCACCGTCCAGACTGCGCCCGTGGTGACCACCACCACGACCGAGATATACGAAGATCACGTCACCTGGTCGCGACCTGCGAAGAAGGTGTGGAAGGCCAAGCGCAAGCCGGTCTGCCGCTGCCGCTGAGAGTTCAGGAGTCCCAAGCGGGGAGGGCCGTCGCCAGTGTCCGGGCGGCGGCCCTTTCTTCTTGGCGAAGCGGTTATCGGCGCGCCGCCGCCCGTCCGCCGAAGGTCACGAGACTCTCGCTCCCGTCCGCCGCAAGCGCGGACACGCCGACGAAATGGTCGTCGACCGGAACTTCGGGAAGCGTTGCCGAAGTGCCCGTGACGTCGCGCGATGCGGTCCAATCGGCGGCGTCCGTGCGACGCCAGCGGATGCGGTAGGCCGCCGCGCCAGACGTTGCGCTCCACGACACCTGCGTGTCGCGGGACAGATCGCCGACCAGCGACACCTCTGCGGGCGCGGCAGGAGCGTTCGCCAATCGCGCGAGCGCGGCGACGTTGATCGAAGTAACCTTGGCGAGATAAGCGAAGTCCATGCGGTCGACCGTGTCGCCGTAGACCGTTCCGTTCTCCGTGCGCAGGTTCTGGTGCTGCGCATCCCAATTCTCGTTGGCGACTGAGAAGCGAACCGCGGGAAAGCCCGCTCGCAGGAACGGCTCATGGTCGCCGCCGCGGCCGAAGCGATCAGGGCGGCGATCGATGAACACGTCCAGCCCCCCGGGGATCGTGACCGCGACACGGTCGATCGCCTTGGCGAGCGCGCGGCTGGGGCCGTCGTCCTCGCCGCCGTCGCCGCGGCGCTTCACCTGCGCGACGAGGTCCTCCGACGCGCGGATTCCTTCGGAGAAGACGCGCACCCAGCGCCCCTCGCGCTTGCCGCCCTGACCGATCGTGTTGCCGACGATGTCGTTGTTGAGCATCGCCGACACCTGCCAGCCCCGGGCGCGGGCGGTGTCGGCGAGCAAGGTCGCGCCCCACAGCCCCTGCTCCTCGGCGGAAAAGACCGCGTAGACGATCGTTGCGTCGAATCGCTCCTTCGACAGGATGCGCGCGGCCTCGAGCACCAGCGCCACTCCCGACGCGTCGTCGTTCGCGCCCGGCGCATCGGAGACGGCGTCCATCACATCGGTCACGCGGCTGTCGATGTGCGCGCCGACGATCACCACGCGCTCCGGATCGCGGCCCTTCTGAACGCCGAGCACGTTTTCGACCATCACGCCGTTCGGCGCGCGCGGTCCTTCGAAACGCCGCGCGATCCGCTCCACCGCGACGCAGCCGCCGCAGGCGCGCCCGATCGCCTCGAACTCGCCAGCGGCCCAGTTGCGCGCCGCGCCGATCCCGCGCCGCGGATCGGTGGCGGAGGACAGGGTATGCCGCGTGCCAAACGACACGAGCCGCTCGACCGACGCCTTCAGCCGGGCGGGCGAGGGCGCGTCGCGGGCGGCGGCGGGAGCGGCGAGGACGAGGGAGGCGAGGAGAAGGATGCGCATCGGGGAGGGATGGCGCGGTTCGGCGACCGCGGCAAGCGGCGTTGACTCCGTCCGCGGCGCGGCTAGGCTTTGCGACAACGATAAGCACCGGTCGCGCCTTCCGTCATGCAAAAGGGGAACGCACCGCCATGCCCAACATCCTGCCGCTCGCCGCCGCGCTGGCGCTGATCGCCGCGCCGGCCGCCGCACAAAGTCCGTTCGACGGCACCTGGAAGGGCGACGTCACGTCGTCCGCGGTCGAAGCCAAGCCCGACCAATATCTGTTGAAGGACGGCACCTACAATTGCGCCAGCTGCCTGCCGCCGCTCACCGTCAAGGCCGACGGCGCTTTTCAAGCGGTCAAGGACCGGCCCTATTATGACCATATCGCGATCCGGGCGGTCGACGACCGGACGGTGAAGCAGCAATACCGCCAGGCGGGCAGGGTGGTCGCCGACGCGACCCTGTCGCTATCGCCTGACGGCAACACGCTGACCGTCGCGAGCAGCAACACGAACAACGCCGCAGGCGTGCCGATCGCGGTCACCCGCACCCAGACGCGCGTCGCCTCAACGCCCGCGGGCGCGCATGCGATCTCCGGCTCGTGGAAGGCGGCGCCTGCGTCGTCGGTGTCCGACGCAGGCATGACGGTCACCCTCAAAGTCGAGGGCGACACGCTGAACCTCACCTCACCGATCGGCGAGACGCTGACCGCGAAGCTCGGCGGCCCTTACGCGCTCAACGTCGGCGATCCGGGCAAGACGATGACCAAGGCCGAGCGGCTGAGCCCCAACAGCCTTCGGTTGACCGACATGCGTCAGGGCAAGGTGGTGCAGGTGTCGACCTATACCGTCTCGGCGGACGGCACGACGCTGAACGGCGAGTGGCAGGACCCGCGCAACGGCGCCAAGGGGACGTTCGTCGCGCGCAAGCAGTAGATGGAGTTGCGATTGACCGGTCAGCTCAGCCGGTCGATCGCTTCGCGCGACAGCGACCCGGGAATGATCATCACGGGCACGGGCAGCGCGCCTGCATCGGTTCCAGCAAAGTGGCTGACCAGTTCGCCCGGCGCGCCGCTGGCCGCCGCGCCGAGCACAAGCGCCGCGATCGCGCCGTTGGCTCCGATCATCTCGCGGATGATCTTCGGCCCCTCACCCTCGCGGACGGTGATGGAGGGTCGCAATCCCGATTCGGCGATCAGCGTTCCTGCGGCCGCGGCGACCAGGCCTTCGGCATGGAGCCGCGCCTCCTCCTCGATCGTCGCCTGGACTCCTCCGAACGGGATGAATTCCTGCGGGGGCAGGATCGTCAGGATTTCGACCCCGCCGCCGGTCTTCACCGCGCGCCGCGCGGCGAAACGCAGGGCGATGCCCGACTCAGGCGTTTCGTCGACGACGACCAGGTAGATGCGCATCGCGCCAGCGTGACGTAGCGGCGCTCCGTGCGCAAGCCCGTCCACCGGGCTTGACCGTTGCGCGTCAGGGGGCGAGAGGAAGCGCAGCCCGACGCCCAGACCATTCGTCCAGCAAGAGGATGCGCATGTCGATCCAGATCAAGATGCCCGCGCTGTCGCCGACCAGGGAGGAGGGCACGCTCGCCAAGTGGCTGGTCAAGGAGGGCGACACGGTCAAGTCGGGCGACATTACACTA
>SXHP01000310.1 GCA_005773165.1 Sphingomonadales bacterium
CACCGACCCGCGCATCGTGCCCCGCGCGCGCAAGCTCGGCAAGGTGACTTACGAGGAGATGCTGGAGCTCGCCAGCGTCGGCGCGAAGGTGTTGCAGACGCGCTCGGTGGGTCTCGCGATGAAAGAGGGGGTGCGGGTGCAGGTGCTCTCGTCGTTCACCGGCGACGATGCGCCGATGGCCGACACGCTCCCCGGCACGATGATCGTCGGCGAAGAGGAATTGGACGACATGGAACGACAGCTCATCACCGGCATCGCGCACGACAAGAACGAGGCCAAGATCACGCTCACCGCGGTCCCGGACAAGCCGGGCTCGGTCGCGAGCATCTTCGAGCCGCTGGCGGCTGCGTACATCAACGTCGACATGATCATCCAGAACATCGCGCACCGTTCCAGCGGGAGCATGAGCGCGACCGATGTTACCTTCACCGTTCCCGCCGCCGAGCTCGCCCGCGCGATCGAGGCGCTCAATCAGGCGCGGGCGACGATCGGCTTCGGCGAGCTGCTCCACGATACCCGCGTCGCCAAGGTGTCGGTGGTCGGCGTCGGCATGCGCAGCCACGCAGGGGTGGCCTCGACGATGTTCACGGTGCTGGGGCAGCGCGGGATCAACATCCAGGCGATCTCGACCAGCGAGATCAAGGTGTCGGTGCTGATCCACGAGGACGAGACCGAGCTTGCGGTGCGGGTGCTGCACACCGCGTACGGACTGGACGCGGAGGCGGCTTGACGGCGAAGCCGTCACCCCAGCGAAGGCTGGGGTCTCGCGCCGCGAGCGCAGACCCTGCGACGGAAAGATCCCAGCCTTTGGGATGACAATCTATACTATGTCGCTTCGGGCATCGTCGCGACGCGCTTCGCCATCGTCTCGCGGAGCTGCTTGGTGATCATCCCGCCGCTGATGTGCGCGTGGACCAGCTCGAAGCCTTCGCGCGACAATTGCCGGCGGATATCGTCGATCGTCCGGCAATTCCCCGAACGCGCGAGCTCGAACGCGCGTTCGAGCGTGGATTGGCCGTTGTTCATGGCGGCAACCTAGCATGCGGCTCGGGCGAAGGCGAATAGGGTTGCGTCCGGCCGTCGGGCGAGGGCATGGCCGCGCGATGACCGACACCCCCGCACCCTCGCAGACCGGCATCGACCGCCTCCACCGCCGCATGAAGCGCGGGGCCGCCTTTCTCGGCTCGGAGGTCGCGATCATGGCGGGGGCGATGTCGTGGGTCAGCGAACGCAACCTGGTCGCCGCGATGTCGAACGCGGGCGGCTTCGGCGTGATCGCGTGCGGCGCGATGACCGTCGAGCTGCTCGACCGCGAGATCGAGGCGACCCGTGCGCTGACGACCAAACCGTTCGGCGTCAATCTGATCACCATGCACCCCGATCTGTTCGCGCTTATCGAGGTCTGCGGGCGGCACCAGGTCGGTCACGTAGTCCTGGCGGGCGGGCTGCCGCCCAAGGGCTCGCTCGAAGCGATCCAGGCGACCGGGGCCAAGGTCATCTGCTTCGCCCCCGCGCTGAGCCTCGCCAAAAAGCTGATCCGATCGGGCGTCGACGCGCTGGTGATCGAGGGTATGGAGGCGGGCGGGCATATCGGTCCGGTCTCGACCAGCGTGCTGGCGCAGGAGATGCTGCCCGAGATCGCCGAGCAGGTGCCGGTCTTCGTTGCGGGCGGGATCGGTCGGGGAGAGGCGATCGCGGGCTATCTCGACATGGGGGCGGCGGGGGTTCAGCTCGGCACCCGCTTCGTCTGCGCGACCGAGTCGATCGCGCACGCCAACTTCAAGCGCGCCTTCATCCGCGCTTCGGCGCGCGACGCGGTCGCGAGCGTCCAGATCGACCCCCGCCTGCCGGTCATTCCGGTTCGCGCCTTGAAGAACGCGGGGCAGGAGCTGTTCTCCGCCAAGCAGCGCGAAGTCGCGCAGCGCCTCGACGAGGAAGCGGTGGTGATGGCCGAGGCGCAGCTCGAGATCGAGCATTATTGGGCGGGTGCGCTCCGCCGCGCGGTGATCGACGGCGACGTCGAGCACGGCAGCGTGATGGCCGGGCAGTCGGTCGGCATGGTGACGAAGGAGGAGCCGTGCGCCGACATCCTCGCCACGCTGATGGCGGAAGCCGCGCACGCGCTCGACAAGCGGGCGGGGTGAGCGCCCAACTCCGACACCCACGCCTTTGCTGGGGTGACGATCCTATGATTTAATCGGGCTGCCGATCGACCATTGGTGCCCGAACGGATCGCGCAACTGGCCGTAGCGATCGCCCCAGAAGGCGTCGGCGACCGGCATCGTCACCTCCGCGCCCGCCGCGGCGGCGCGCTCGGCCCAGGCGTCGGCGTCGTCGACCTGCAGGTGCAGCGTCACGCCTTCGGCCGGCGGCGCGGGGTGGCCGGTCCACTCGGGGAACTCGTCGGACAGCATCAGCCAGCCGTTGTTGATCCGGAGCCCCGCCTGCATCAGCCGCTCGCCGTCCTCGGCGATGTTGCGCTCGACCACCTCTGCGCCGAACGCCGCCTCGTAGAAGGCGAGCGCCTCCTGTCCGCGCCGTTCGCGGATGGTGAGGAACGGGGTGATGCCGCCGGTCGGCCGCTCTGCCATGTGCGCTCTCCTTGTCAGCCGTGAGCCTAACGCGGCGGCACGCGCCCGCAAGGGTTCCTTCGCAAGTCGCGTTCGGTTAACAGCCTTCGCGTGATGGATGCCGACCAGCCGACTGCGGGCCGTTTCGAGGGCGCCGAGCACCGCTTGGGGCTGCGCGTCTACTTCGAGGACACCGATCTGTCGGGCGTCGTGTACCACGCGAATTATCTGCGCTGGATGGAGCGGGCGCGCTCGGACATGCTGCGGCTCGCCGGGGTCGACCAGCGGTCCGTCTTCGAAAGCGGCGGGGGCGCATACGCGGTCGCCGACATCGCGATCCGCTACGCTGCGCCCGCGCGCCTCGACGATGCGGTGGTCGTCGTCAGCCGGGTGCTTCGCGCCACCCCGGCGCGCGTCGTCATTCAGCAACGAGTCAGCCGAGACGGGGTTCTGCTCGCGCACGCGGAGGTCACCGCAGCGCTCGTCGGTTCCGACGGCCGCCCGCGCCGCCAGCCCGTCGCCTGGGTCGCAACCTATCAGCGCCTGATCGAGGAAGAGACCTTAACCCCATGAATCCCGTCTTCAACATGGATGCCGCCACCCTGTCCCCGGTGGCGCTGTTTCTCCAGGCCGACATCGTCGTGAAGGTGGTGATGGCCGGGCTGCTGCTCGCCAGCGTCTGGACCTGGGCGATCATCTTCGCATCGTGGCGGCGGTTCGTTCGGACCCGAAAGGCGATGACCCAGTTCGAGCGCGACTTCTGGAAGGCGGACGACATCGATGCCTTTCACAAGGCGCAGGGGAGCCGCGAGCTGCCGACCGCTCGGGTCTTCGCGGCGGGTCTCGCCGAGTGGCGGCACTCGACCGCGGGCGGCGCGATCGACAAGGGCGGCACGCGCGAGCGGCTCGCGACGACGATGGGCTCGGCGGTGGCGAAGGAGGTCGACGGATTGTCCGACCGGCTTAACATTCTCGCGACCGTGGGATCGGTCGCGCCGTTCGTCGGGCTGAGATGAAAGCTCTGCAAGAGATCACGAACGGCGCGCTGGCCGCTCACGTTTTCGATG
>SXHP01000311.1 GCA_005773165.1 Sphingomonadales bacterium
CGGGCGCGGAGCAGTTGAAGCATTCGGACGCCCAGCCGATCTTGCCCATCTCCTCGGCGCACAATGCGTATTCGAGGTTGGTGAGCTGCGTGCCTTCGAATTCGAACGTGTCGTCGACGTGGCTCTGGCCGGAATGGGGCGGCATGAAGAAGTTCCACAGGCCCGCGGCCTTGGCCTTCTCCTTCACCTCCTCGATGACCGGGATCACCTTCCAGCGCTCGCCCTCATGGCTCTGCTGGTCGTATTCGTACTGCCGCGGCGCGATCTCGCGGTCGATGAAGGCCTTCACGCGGTCCCGGAAATGGGTCTCGCGCTCGCTCAAGGTGAAGTCCACGCGCTCGGCTCCTGATCTGTCTCGCCGGGCGGCTTAGACCGTACCGGTCTTTCGGTAAAGCCCCGCGGAGCCGCACCGCAAGGGCTGCGCAAAAAGCACTACCTCTTCGAATTGAAGCTGATACAGTCGCGCGCATGCAGGGTGAGGGCACGGCCGCGGCAGGCGAACAGGGCACCAAGCGCTTTCGCCAGAAGCGCGACGCGATCCTCGCCGCCGCCGCCGAGGCGATCAACGAACAGAGCGCGAAGGGGATGACCTTCGCCGATGTCGCGCGCCGCGTCGGGCTCAACACGACCAGCGTCACCTATTATTTCAAGCGCAAGGAGGATCTGGCGGCGGCGGCGTTCGAGAACACGCTCGACCGGCTGACCGCGATGCTCGACGCCGCGATGCGGGAAGGCGACCCGCGCGCCCGGGTGGCGCGGTTCGTCCAGCTCAACATGGAGCGGCTGGCGCGGATTGAGCGCGGCGAGGAGCGCGACTTCGCGGTCCTGTCCGATCTGCGCGCGACCGAGGACCCGATCCGCACCCAGTTGATGCAGGGCTGGCAGCGCGTGTTCCGGCTGACGCGCAGCCTGTGGGGCCCCGCGCGCACCCGCGCCGAGACCGATCTCCACGGCGCGCGCGCGCACGTGCTGCTCGAGAACATCTTCTGGCTGACGGTCTGGCTGCCGCGTTACCAGCCCGAGCAATATGCGCGGGTCGAGGCGCGGCTGATGGACGTGTTCGCGAACGGCATCGCGACGCCTGGCGACGATTGGTCGCCGACGATGCTCGACCTCTCTCACGAGGAGGCGGAGCCCGGCCGCGCCGCCTTTCTGCTGGCGGCGACGCGGCTGATCAACCAGCTGGGCTATCGCGGCGCGAGCGTGCAGCGGATCGCGTCGGAGCTGAACGTCACCAAGGGCAGCTTCTACCACCATCTCGACGCCAAGGACGATCTGGTGATCGCCTGCTACCGCCGCAGCTTCGACACGATCGCGGACGCGCAGGCGCTGGCCGACCAGGCGGGGGGCACCCACTGGCGGCGGCTGTCGAGCGCGGTCGCGACGCTGCTCGACGTCCAGTTCGCCGAGCGCAGCCCCCTGCTCCGCACCACCGCGCTCAGCGGCCTGCCCTTGGGCGTCCGCACCGCGATGGTGGACCGGTCGAACCGGATCGCCCGGCGCTATGCGGGAACGATCATGGACGGGATCGCCGAAGGATCGTGCCGCCCGGTCGACGCGCTGATCGCGGCGCAGACGCTGATGGCGCTGCAGAACGCCGCGTTCGACATGCGCAAATGGGCGTCGACGATGCCGCGCGACCGCGCCATCGCGATGTACGCCTCGACCCTGCTGTTCGGCATGTTCGACGACCGCGCGCTGACCTTCGAAGGCAAGCACGCGGAGGCTTGAGCGAGTCGTCGAGCGGGATCGCTCCCGCTCGACCGGCGGGATCGGATCGTCAGGCGACCGTCAGTCCGACGTCGACATTGCCCCGGGTCGCGGTGGAATACGGGCATACCTGATGCGCCGCATGGACCAGCCGCTCGGCGTCCGCGCGTTCGACGCCGGGCAGCGACGCGGTGAGATCGACGGTGATGCCGTAGCCGCCTTCGGACCGCGGGCCGAAGCCGACCTCCGCGGTGACCGTCGCATCGGCGGGCACCCGCACGCCTTCCTTGCCCGACACCGCCTTCATCGCGCCGAGGACACATGCCGAAGAGCCCGCGGCGAACAGCTTCTCCGGGTTGGCCCCCTCGCCGCCCGGACCGCCCATCTCCTTGGGAACGACCAGCTTGACGTCTACCGACCCGTCCTCGGATCGCGCGGAGCCGTCGCGGCCTCCGGTGGCGGCGGCCTTGGTCTTGTAGATGACGTCGACGGGCATGATGATCTCCTCTGACGGGCATGCCGTGACATCGGCGCGCTCGCTTCCCATCTATGCGCTATGCCGATCGATGCAACGACCCAGCCGAACGTGCTCGCGTTCGGAGATAGCCTCACCGCGGGCTACGGCCTGGCCGCCGCCGACAGTTTTCCCGCCCAGCTCCAGGCGCTGCTCCGCCGCACCCGCCCCCAGGCGCAGGTGATCAACGCGGGCGTGTCGGGCGACACCAGCGCGAGCGGCCGCGCGCGGCTGCCCCGCGTTCTTTCCCGGCTGCAGGTCCGCCCCGATCTCGCGATCGTCGAGCTGGGCGCGAACGACCTGCTCCGCGGCGTCGCGCCATCGAGGATGCGCGACAATCTCGACGCGATCCTGCGCAGCTTCGCCGACTGCGGGATTCCGGTGCTGCTCGCGGGGATGCAGGCGCCGCCGTTCCTCGGCGGGTTCGCGAAGGAGTATGACGCGGTGTTCCCCGCGCTCGCCGCCGCCCACGGCGCGGCGCTGTATCCCTTCTTCCTCGCAGGGGTCGTCGGCGACCGGTCGCTGGTGCTCGCCGACGGCATTCACCCCAACGCCCGCGCGATCGGCATCGTCGCCGGCAAGATCCTGTCCCATGTCGAGACGGCGCTCGATGCGCAGGAACGCGCCCGCGCGGCATAGGTAACCGCCTGTTAGGGATATCGGCACCATGAGCGGGAGCCTTCGCTCCTGCCGATGGGAAGCCGTGTGAAGCCCCTGCCCCTGATCGCGCCCAATCCGCCCCGCCTGTCGGAGCTCGGCGACGCGCTCCGGCGTGTCGAGGCGTCGGGGATCTACAGCAACAACGGGCCCGAGGTCCGCGCGTTCGAGGCGGAGGCGACCGAGCGGATGTTCGGCGGCTGCGGCGCGAGCCTTGCGGTCGGCAACGCGACGTTGGGGCTGATGATCGCGATCCGCCACGCCGCGGGGCTGACCCCTGCGCCGGGCACGTTGGCGCTGATGCCCGCGCTGACCTTTGCGGCGACCGCGCATGCGGCCGAATGGGCGGGGCTCACCCCGCTCGTCTGCGACATCGACCCCGACGACTGGGGCGCCGCGCAGGCCGAGGAGGAGCGGCTGCTGCGGCTTCACGGCGCGCGGATCGGGTGCGTCGTGCCCTATGCGACCTTTGGCGACGCGATCGACCTCGATCGATATCGCTACTATCAGGAGCGCTACGGCGTCGGCGTGGTCATCGACGCGGCCTCTTCGCTCGGCGCGCGGGACGACACGGGCGAGGGGTTCGGGGCGGACGCGCCGTTCGCGGTCGTCCACTCGCTCCACGCGACCAAGACCTTTGCGGTGGCGGAGGGCGGGCTGATCCACTCGGGCGACGCCGCGCTGATCGCCACGCTGCGCGCAATGACCAACTTCGGCTTCGAGAGCGGCCGCAGCGCGACCTTGCCGGGGATCAACTGCAAGCTACCCGAGGTGCTCGCGGTGATGGCGCGCGAAAAGCTGCGCGGCATCGAGCAGGTCTGCGATCGCCGGGCCAGGCTGGAGGCCGTCTATCGCGCGGAACTCGCGGGCTTCGGCCTTCAGCGGGTCGCGGGAACGCGCCGCGCGATCCAGTTCATGCCCGTCCTGGTTCCCACGCACCTCGCCGAGCGCCGCGACGCGATCGCCGCTTGTCTGGAGGAGGAGGGCGTCGGCTGCGGCCGCTATTTCAGCCCGCATTTGGGCGAGCAGCCCTGGTTCCGCCGCATCGCGAGGCTGGAGCCGACCCCGGTCGCCGACGCGGTCGCCGGGCGGGTGCTGTCGCTGCCGATCACCGATGCGATGGACGAGGCCGACGCCCGTCGCGCCGCCGACGCCTTTCGCCGCGCCTGCGCCGCCGCCGACCGGGCCGCTACGGCCAGCGCCGCGCCGTCAGCTCCTTCCCCGCCGATCGCCTCGCTGGTCGTCGTCGGCGGCGGACCCGCGGGCAGCGCGCTCCTGACCGCCGCGAGCAAGCGCGGGCTGCTTCCCGATCTCGCTCGTTCGGGGCTGGTCGTCGTCGAGCGCGACGCGCACGTCGGCGGCGGGCGGCTCGGCCGCTATGCGATCACGTCCGATTCGACCGCGCAGACCTTTCTGACCGCGGTGAAGGACAACATCCATCCCGAGATCGCCGCGCTCGCCGATCATCCCTGCGGCCGCGCGGTCGCCGCCTATCGGGACGCGCTCGGCGTGCCGCTGACCGAGGTCGGGCCGCTGTTGCGCGAAACCGGCGAGCGGCTGGCGGGCATCGTCCGCGATCACGGCGGTTCGGTGCTGACCGGGCATGAGGCGACCGCTGCGGTCAGGGAGCGTGACGGAACCTGGACGGTCAGGCTCCGCCGCCTTGCCGACGGCCGTTGCTTCGACCAGCGCGCCCGCGCGGTCGCCGTCGCCACCGGCGGCCACCAGCCGCTCGATCGTCTCGCTGCGCAATCGGTCGCGGGCGCGCGGCTGCTCGACCTCGCGGGCGACCGGCTGCTCCAGTCCGACGACGTCCTGACGCTGGGCGGGTTCGAGAAGGTCGCCGACCTGCTGTCCGCCAAGCGCGCGCCGCGGATCGCGGTGATCGGCGGGTCGACCAGCGCGCTGACCACCGTCGCGCTTCTGCTTCGCGGCCGCCCCGCGCTGCCGCTGGGCGCAGGCTCGGTCACCCTGCTCCATCGCCGGCCCTTGCGCCCCTTCTATCCCTCGGCCGAGGCCGCGCATGCCGAAGGGTTCACCGATTTCGGTCCGGAGGACATCTGCCCCGTTTCGGGCTTCGTCTATCGCCTCGCGGGCTTCCGACTCGAAGCGCGCGAGCTGGTGCTGCGCATGCTCGGAGTGGACGGGCGCGCGCCCGATCCGCGCGTCGCGCTCCACCGGATCGAGGGCGACGACGAGGGCGCCCGCACGATCCTGCGCGAGGCCGACCTGGTCATCGCCGCGCTCGGCTATCGCCCCCATGCGCTGCCCGTCGTCGATGCGGCGGGCGCGCCGATCGCGCTCGCCGCGCACGGCGGCGGGCCGATGGTCGACAGGCATTGCCGCGTGCTGGACGGCGACGGCGCGGCGGTGCCCGGGCTGTACGGCATCGGCCTCGCCGCAGGGTTCGTTCCCTGGGGCGCGCTCGGCGGCGAAGCGAGCTTTTCCGGCCAGGCGAACGGGCTTTGGCTGTGGCAGAACGACGTCGGGCTGATGATCGTCGATCAGGTTCTGTCGCACCAGGCGCGCGCCGCCGCGTGAGCGCGGCTCGGCGATCTCCGGCCGTCTCGGTCGTCATGGCGGCGTACAACGGCGCCGCGCTGATCGGCGAGACGTTGCGCTCGCTCACCCGGCAGACATTCGCAGACTTCGAAGTGCTGGTCGTCGACGACTGCTCGACCGATGCGACCCGCGACGTCGTCCGCGCCTTTCCCGACCGCCGCATCCGGCTGATCCCGCTCGACGCCAACGGCGGCCCGGTGCGCGCGCGCAACCGGGCGGTCGCGGAGGCGCGCGGCCGCTACATCGCCGCGCTCGACCAGGACGACCTGTGCCGCCCGGAGCGGTTCGCGCGGCAGGTCGCCTGGCTCGACGCGCACCCCGAATGCGCGCTGCTCGGCACGCAGGTGGATTATCTCCTGGGCTCCCGCGTCGGGCGGTCGAACTACGCGCCGGTCACGACCCCGGCGCTGATCGCCTGGCTGACGCGGATCGAGAATCCGCTCGCCTGGTCCTCGGTGATGGTCCGCGCCGACGCCGCCCGCGCGCTTGGTCCCTTCACGCGCCCCGAGATCCTCTATGCGGAGGATTTCGACCTGTACCACCGCATCCAGGCGTTCGGGACGATCGCGCGCCTCGACGATGCGCTGCTCATCTATCGCCGCCATCCGGACGGCGCGTCGCAGCGTTTCACCGAGACGATGGAGCGGAGCGCCGCGCGCGTTCTGGTCGAAGCGCACGCCCCCTTGCTGGGCGACGCCGCGGCTCAGGTCGCAAATCTGCTCGTCGTCCACCTGATGCGCGGCGATCCGGCGCCCGGCCGCGCGGTCCTCGTCGATCTCGGCGCGGCGCTGGTGACGCTCCAGCGCGCCTTCCTCGAACGCCATCGCTGCACCGCGGAGGACCGCCGCCTGATCCGGTGGGAGACCGCGCGACGCTGGGCGGCGATCGCGCGCAAGGGCTTGCGCCACGGCACGCTGACCCTCGCCGACGTGCTCGCGGTCCGGCCCGATCACCTTGGGCTCGGTCATGCGGGGATCGAGGAGCTGCTGCTGTCCCGCGCGGTCGGCGGGGCGAAGGTCCTGTCCGGCGGGCGCTGAACCCCCTTGCCGTCTCGCCGCCATGTTCCCATCTTTGTGCAGCGCAGCATAACGCGTGGACCGATCCCGAAAGGATGAACATGCGTTCGATCTCCGACACCATCGCCCGCCTCCGACCCCAGTCGATCACGTCGGGGGCCGATCGCCTGAGCGATCTGGCCGAACCGTTCGACAATCCCGGGGCGCTGCGCGCGCGCGCCTATATCCCTGACGACCTCGCGCCCGGCGCGCCGCTCGTCGTGGTGCTCCACGGCTGCACCCAGACCGCGGCGGGCTATGACCATGGCTCGGGCTGGTCGGACGTCGCCGACCGCCACGGCTTCGCGCTTCTCTTCCCCGAGCAGACCCGCGCCAACAACCCCAATCTCTGCTTCAGCTGGTTCCAGGACGGCGACACGCGCCGCGGCCAGGGCGAGGTCGCGTCGATCCATGCGATGATCGGCGCGATGAGCGCCGCGCATGATCTCGATCCCGCCCGCGTCTACGTCACCGGGCTGTCGGCGGGCGGCGCGATGACCGCGGCGATGCTGGCGACCTATCCCGAAGTCTTTGCGGGCGGCGCGATCATCGCCGGGCTGCCGCATGGCGTCGCCTCCGGCGTTCCGCAGGCGCTGGAGCGGATGCGCGGCCAGGGTCTGCCCGACGCCCGCACGCTTGCGCGCGCGGTCCGCAACGCGTCCCCCCACACCGGCCCGTGGCCGCGTGTGTCGGTGTGGCACGGCGGGGCCGACGCGACCGTCGCGCCCCCGGTCGGCGAAGCGGTGGTCGCGCAGTGGCGCGCGGTTCACGGCCTTCCCGCGACGCCGAGCGAGGAGGACGTGGTCGACGGTCACGCGCACCGCATGTGGCGCGACGCCCGGGGCCGAGTCGCGGTGGAGGCGCACGTGATCCGCGGCATGGGCCACGGCACGCCGCTCGACGCCGAAGACTGCGGCGTCGGCGGCGCGTTCATGCTCGACGTCGGCGTCTCGTCGACGCTGCGCATCGCCGAATCCTGGGGGCTGACCGGGACCGCCGCGCCCCGCCGCGTCCGCGCGCAGCCCAAGGTTCAGGCGCAAGCTCACGCCCCGACCCCGCCGCCGCGGCCCCATGCCGCTTATGCGGGCAAGGTGATCGAGGACGCCCTGCGCGCGGCAGGGCTGATGCACTAGATCTGGATCAGCACCAGGCTGGCGTTGTCCGAGCCGTCGCGTTCGAGCGCGGCGGCGAGCAGCCGGTCGGCGAGCAGGCCGATCGGCGCATCCGCGGCGAGATCGTGCGGATCGAGCGACCGCGACACCCCGTCCGAACAGAGCAGCAGCCGATCGCCTGATCGCAGCGCGACCGACACCCGGTCGACCTCGACGTGCTCCGCCACCCCCAGCGCACGGGTGACGATGTTGGCGCGGGGGTGATCCCCGGCCGCCGCCTCGTCGAGCAGCCCCGCGTCGATCAGCTGCTGAACATAGCTGTGGTCGCGCGTCACCTGCCGCACTGCCGACCCGCGGACGTGATAGGCGCGGCTGTCCCCCGCCCAGTAGATCCGCGCTTCGCCGCCCGCGACATGCGCCGCGACGATCGTCGCCCCGCTCCGCCCGCCGCCCTGCGCGTGGATGAGCGCGTTCGCACGCCCGATCGCGGCGACGATCGCGGCGTCGTCGACCGCCTCCAGCGCCGCCAGCGTATCGACCGCGGTCTGCGCCGCGACGTCGCCCGCGCTCATCCCGCCCATGCCGTCGGCGACCGCCCACAGCCCCGCTGCGCTGCGGTCGAGCACCCGGTCCTCGTTGATCGTCCGCACCCGGCCGACATCGGTCCGCACCTCGCCCCGCGGCGGCGCGGGCGCGCGGCGCGCCCGCCGCAGCAGCGATCGGAGTGTCACGAGTCCCTGCGGTCCACGCCCCATTCGGCAGCGTCATACGCCCGGACGAAGGCGCGGTCGAGCGAGCCGGGCACATCCTCGTCGAGTTCGCGGATCAGGTCGGCGTGGCGCTCCGCCACCTCCGCGATCTGCACCGCGGCGCGGCTCTTGAGCAAGGAGGCCCGCCCTTCGGCCGCCGCGTCGAGCGCGGCGGGATCGAACCGGTCGATCGCCGCGCGCAGCGATCCCTGCAGCCCCGCGAAGGTCGCCACCAGGTGCCGCTTCAGGTCGTGGAACGACGCGGTGAGCGCCGCGGGGCCCGACAGGAAGCCGGTCGCGCCGTTCAGCAGCAGGTCGATCGCCAGACGGCGGCTGGGGGCCCATTTGAACGGGTTGTTGTCCGCGCCGCCGATCGTCGTCCGGGTCAGCTGATAGCGGGTGCGCGCCCGGTCGCGCTCGGCCATCAGATCGCCCACGCCGAGCACCATCTGACGGTACACCGCGCCCGCGCGCCGCATGATCTCCTCCGGCGGTTCGCTGGACAGCAAGGAGGCGTCGAGCCCCGCCCCCTGGCAGAAGGCTTCGAGCAGCGAGCCCGTTTCGGCGTGCGGCGCGGGCGCGGGCGATCCGTCGTCCCAGTCGGTCGGGACCACCGTCGAATCGCCCAGCGGCGCGGTGAGGATCATCGTCCGCCCGGTGTCGGCGGGCAGATCGGGGATCGCCGCCCGGGTCGCGACCAGGCGGAACCGCCCCATCCTGACCGCGCCCGGCACGCCGAGCCGCGTATCGACCGCATCGGGCAGCCGCTCGCCGGTCTCGCCGTCGAACACCCCGTTGCTGCCGAGCGCGCGCACCGTCAGCCCGTCGGCGCGCGCGGTGACTTCGCAATGGCTTCGCGACAGGGCGCGATCGGGATCGGTGACCGGCCAGTCGGCATCGCGATCGCGCCCGATGCGCAGCGTTCCGTCGCGGAGCAGCCGGACGTCGACCGGTTCCGCCGCGTCGGTGTCGAAGAGCTGGAGCATGTACATCAGGCGGCCTCCCGCCGGGCGGGCGTCGGCAACGGCTCGACGCGGGTCGCGCCCAGGTCCGTCGGGGGCTCGGCCGCGCTCAGCCGCGGCTCGATCGCGTCGGCCGCGCGGTTGAACGCATCGAACGCCCCGCCGAACTCGTCGCGCCGCCGGTGCGACAGGCGGAGCGCGAAATCGCTCGCCGCAGCCGCGTCGAGCGCATCGCGCAGCCGCTTCAACGGTCGCGCCACCGCCGCCGCGCCCAGCCAGCCGACGACCGCCGCGACCGCCATCACCGCCAGCGCCAAGGCGAGCAGCATCGCGCGCACGTCCGCCAGCGCCGCGTCGAGCGCGGTGCGCGCGAGCACCAGATCGACCGTGCCGAAATCGGCGCCAGCATAGCGGATCGGGCGCACGAAGCGCAGCCCCGCGCCGCGGCCGTCGTCGGGCGCCGCGGTCACCGCGGCCGCGCCCTGAACGGACACGCGCGCCTCGCCTTGCGGCGCGCGATAGCGTTGCCCGACCCGGCGCGGATCGGCGGCGGCGCGGATGATCCCTCGCGTGTCGACCACCTGGACGGTGCGGATGCCCGGATCGCGCGCCGCCTGCGCGACGAACGCCTGGAGCGCGGACCAATCCTGCTGTTCGGGCGCGAGCCCCGCATTGTCGGCGGCGAGCACCGCGGCGTTGCCGGTGACGAACGCCGCGATCGACCCGCCGGACACGATCGCCATCTGCTCCAGCGTCCGCTCCTGCCGGGCGAGCACCGCGCTGACGCTCGCGACCAAGGCCGCGGCGGTGACCCCGGCCAGCGCCAGCGGCAGCTTGATGCGGAGCGACACCCCGCGGCGCGCGGGGGCCTCGTTCGCCGCCGCCGCCTCGCGGACCAGCGCGGCGTGGAGCGCGGCCCCGTCCGCGAAGCGCGC
>SXHP01000312.1 GCA_005773165.1 Sphingomonadales bacterium
CTGACTGTGCGTCTGCCCGCCGAAGATGCCCCCGCCATACGGCGACCGCACCGTGATCGGCGAGGTGAACTCCCCCGCCGAGCGATAGCGCAACCGCGCCGCCTCGCTGACGAGCTGGTCGAGCGCGGGATAAATGTAATCGGCGAACTGGATCTCGGGCACCGGCCTGAGGCCGTACGCCCCCATCCCGATCGCGACCCCGATGATGCCGGTCTCGGTGATCGGCGTGTCGAACACCCGCGTCTTGCCGAACTTCGCCTGCAGCCCCGCGGTCGCCCGGAACACGCCGCCGAAATACCCCACGTCCTCGCCCATCACGAGCACGTCCGCGTCGCGCGCCATCATCACCTCCAGCGCGGAATTGATCGCCTGGATCATGTTCATGCGGGTCGTGGTGTCCGCCCCGGCTTGTTGCTCAGTCACTCCACTCACCACACACACTCCGTCCCGGACTTGTTCCGGGGTCCAGACCTCCACGGGCGAAAGCGCTGCTTGTTGAACCCTGGACCCCGGAACGAGTCCGGGGTGACGAAGGGATGGCCAAAACGCCTCACGCTTTCCGATCCCACGGCCGCCCGCTCGCGGTCTCTTCCGCCATCATCTGCGCCTGCTGCTCCCGCAAATGCCACGGCATCTCCTCGAACACCCCGTCGAACAAGGTGTCGAGCGGCTGGTGAAGCCCATGCCCCAGGATGCCGTTCTTCTCGGCCTCCTTCTGCGCCGCCTTCACCTCGTCCGCGACCTCCTTGTCCTGCGCCGCATGCCGCTCCTCGTCCCACTCGCCGATCGCGATCAGGTGATCCTTGAGCCGCCGCACGGGATCGCCCAGCGGCCAGGCGTTCGGCTCGCCCGCGCTGCGATACTGCCCCGGATCATCCGACGTGGAATGACCCTCCGCCCGATACGTAAAATGCTCGATCAGCGTCGGCCCCTGGTTGGTCCTCGCCCGCTCCGCCGCCCATTGCGTCGCCGCATAGACCGCCAGCGCGTCATTGCCGTCGACCCTCAGCCCCGCCAGCCCGTAACCGATCGCCCGCGCCGCAAAGGTCGTCGCCTCCGCCCCCGCAAAGCCGGAAAAGCTCGAAATCGCCCATTGATTGTTGACGACGTTCATCACCACCGGCGCGCGGTACACGCTGGCGAAGGTGCAGGCCGAGTGGAAGTCCCCTTCCGCCGTCGACCCCTCGCCGCACCACACCGCCGCGATCCGGGTATCACCCTTCGCGGCGCTCGCCATCGCCCAACCGACCGCCTGCGGATATTGCGTCGTTAGGTTGCCCGAGATCGAGAAGAACCCCGCCTCCTTCGCCGAATACATGATCGGCAGTTGCTTGCCTTGCAGACGGTCCGCGGTGTTCGAATAGATCTGGTTCATCATGTCGACCATCGACCAACCGCGCGCGATCAGCAGCCCCTGCTGGCGATAGGACGGAAAGCACATGTCGTCGCGATCGAGCGCATAGGCCGCCGCGACCGCCACCGCCTCCTCGCCGGTCGCCTTCAGGTAGAAGCTGGTCTTGCCTTGCCGCTGCGCCCGAAACATCCGCTCGTCGAACGCGCGCAACTGCACCATGCTGCGCAGCATACGCTGCAGCAATTCGGGCGACAGCCGCGGGTTCCAGGGACCCACCGCCTGCCCGTCCTCGTCGAGAACGCGCACCAGCGTGTAGGCGAGATCGGTGAAGTCCCGCGCATTCTCCGCCGTATCGGGACGCCGCGCCGAGCCTGCGGGCGGCACGTCGACCGCCGCGAAATCCACCTCGTCCCCCGGCCGGAAACGCGGCTCGGGCACGTGGAGCGTCAGCGGCGGCAGGTTCGATCGTCGGTCGCTCATCCCGCCCTTTTGCTCCCGCGCAATATAATTTCAAGCGTTACGTTCGGCCTCACTCCACCATCTGCTCGATCACCCCGAAGATCGGATGATGCCGGTCATCCTCCGCCCAGATCCGCACCGTGTCGCCCCGCTTCAGGAAGGGCGTCACCGCCGCCCCGCCCGCGATCGTCTCCACCGTCCGAACTTCGGCCAGGCAAGAATACCCGACCCCGCCGTCCGCGATCGGCTTGCCCGGCCCGCCGCCAGCATCGCGGTTCGACACCGTTCCCGACCCGACGATCGTCCCCGCCCCCAGCTTGCGCGTCTTCGCCGCATGCGCAACCAGCGTCCCGAAGTCGAAGGTCATGTCCTCCCCAGCTTCGGCGCGCCCGAACGGCTTGCCGTTCAGGTCCACCATCAGCCGCCGGTGCAGCTTGCCGTCACGCCACCAGTCGCCCAGCGCATCCGGGGTCACGAACACCGGCGAAAACGCGCTCGCAGGCTTCGACTGTAAGAATCCGAACCCCTTCGCCAGCTCTCCCGGTATCAGGTTGCGCAGCGACACGTCGTTGGTCAGTCCCACCAGCCGCACCGCCGCCAAGGCCTCCTCGCGCGAAGCCCCCAGCGGCACGTCGCCGGTGACGACCACGACCTCCGCCTCCAGATCGCACCCCCAGCTCTCGTCCGCCAAGGGAATCGGGTCGCGCGGCCCCAGGAACCCGTCGGAGCCGCCCTGGTACATCAGCGGATCGTGCCAGAACGTCTCGGGCATCTCCGCCCCCCGCGCCCGCCGCACCAGCGCGACGTGGTTGACGTAAGCCGACCCGTCCGCCCACTGATACGCCCGCGGCAGCGGCGACGCCGCGTCATGCTCGTGGAACCGCTCGCGCGGGATCGCCGCATGGTCGAGGTCGGTCGCCAGGTTCCTCAGCGCGCCCTCATGCCGCTCCCAATCGTCCAGCGCCGCCTGCAGGGTCGGCACGATATGCCCCGCATCGGCATACCAGGCGAGGTCGTTGGACACCACGACCAGCCGACCGTCGCGGCCGTGCTTCAGGCTTGCCAGTTTCATGCGCGTCCTCTCATCGTTGTTGCGCCTACCTACGCCCGCCCGCCCGGCGCTGTCGAGGATTGACCGGCACGCCGATCCCCCGCACGTTCGCCGGCATGACCACGCTCGACGCCGTTCCCGGCCGCTTCGCCTACACCGACGACCATGAGGCCTTCCGCCGCACCGTCCGCCAGTTCCTCGCCAAGGAAGGCGTCCCGAACGTCAACGCCTGGGAGGAGCAGCGCCTCGTCCCCAAGAGCTTCTGGCGCCAGGCTGGCGACGTCGGCCTGCTCTGCCCCACTGTGCCGGAGGAATACGGCGGCCTCGGCCTCGACTTCGGCTATAACGCGATCGTCGACGAAGAGCTCGCCTACGCGGGCGTCCCCGCGGGCTTCTCGCTCCAGTCCGACATCGTCGCGGGCTACATCGAACATTACGGCAGCCCCGAACAGAAAGCCGAATGGCTTCCCAAGATGGTCTCCGGCGAGATCGTCACCGCGATCGCGATGACCGAACCC
>SXHP01000313.1 GCA_005773165.1 Sphingomonadales bacterium
GGGCTCTTGGGAGGTCAGCCCGTGTTTCTTCAAGGCCTTGGCCAGTTGGGGCAAAATGGCCCCCACACAAAAATCCTGGTCAAGACCGCGGATTGGGTGCTCGATTTGGGGCCGGAAGGCGGCGTGAAGGGCGGCGAGATCGTCGCCCAGGGCACGCCGGAGCAGGTGGCGGCGGAACCGCGGAGCTTTACGGGGCGCTATCTTGCGCCGTTGCTGGGGCGGGGCGAGCGGGTCGCGGCGGAGTGAGGATCCTAGGTTTAGGACTCCTTAGCCTAGGGAGTCATCGACCATGCGGACGAAGTCAGTTGTATCAGCGAAGTAGTTCCGAAATGATACCCTCATATTATCAAACGAGTCGGCGCGGACTAAGACCACGTCAGCCTTATCTTTAAGGCTTTCTTCTAAAGTGTTATATCGATCAATAGCTCTAAATACCTTATCAAATGAATAGATTTCTAACTCACTTGTGTTTTCGTCATCTGGATCAACGAAAGGGAATACTAGTATATTGTTTTTACGAAAGTCTAGGTCAACCGTTTTAGAGTTTACTCTTCTAAATAGCTCCATAATCCGGGTTTTATCTTCACATTCTGTAAATCTCTTTTTAAGTTCTTCTATGCATAGATTTGGAAGGCAGGACGTACTTCCTTCGAATGTTCTAGCAATCAATTCACTCGCCACTTGAAACTGCGTCAGTAATTCTTGGCTTCCCTGCCCAAACTTTGGCTTATTGAGTGTAAGTAGACCTGCAACTTCGACGGCAGTTGACCAAGCATGTTGGGGGAACGTTCGATATTGAATTTCAACGAGTAATCCGTTCCACGGCTTACCGCCTTCCGAACGCACATCGTACTCATAGACCTCGTGTACGCCACGGTAGCCATCAGGCTTCGGATGAACCAGATAGTTCCAACGCTCCTCCTCTTCGGCCGCACGACGCTTATGATCGAATCGCGCCGTATGAAACCTCTTCCGGAATGAAAGGAGGTCTTCTACACTCTCAAAAATCATGCGACACCCGGCGATATCGTGCATTCGCGCAAGTTGCATGTCTGGATATCGCCTTGATTTGTTTTCAATCGTGGCTCGTCGTTTTAGCCGAGTTCCAACTATAATGGGCTCTTCTCGTGAACGACGTCGTAAATTGGACTGAAACGTGTTCAGGATGTAAGCGTGAGATGCTCGCCAGTTTTCAAGAACATCGATGTCTTCGGCCGTTGCCATGCCTAGGCCGATGTTTTGGCCAGCTCTAGTGACTCTCTTCTTAGAAGCCGCGGGAGAAACCCAGCTGACCATTGTTTACTCCATAATGCTAACACAATCACCGATTTCCGCGACGGCGAACTGAGGCGCGGATCACCTTCTCCATCTTATACCTTCACCTAAAGTCAATAGGCCAAATGGCGACGACAACGCGTTTGGGAAATAGCATACCAACTCTTTGCGTTCGGGCAGCGCTCGGCCGGGTTTGTTGAGGTGACTGGGAGGCCAGCACGATGCTAAACACGGCCAATCCGATGTGCTATGAACGGAGCATACCGCCGAGACTCGTCATGCTCCAAGTTCCCCTCACCCCCGACCTCGAACGCACCCTCGCCAGCATCGCCGCGCGTACCGGCGATGCGCCGGGCGACCTCGCGCGCGCCGCGCTGGTCAAGTACATGGAGGATTTGGAGGATTACGCCATCGCGGTAGAAGCGTGGCGCGAATACGATTCCGCCAAGTCGATCTCGAGCGAAGAGATGCTGCGTGAGCTCGGCCTGGAGGATTGAGTACCAACCCCGGGCGCAGAGGCAGCTCAAGAAGCTGGACCCGACCGCCGCCGGCCGCATCGTCCGCACGCTTCGGGAACAACTCGCGCGCTACGGCGATCCGCGGGGCTTCGGGGAAGCCATGGTCGGCAACTGGACCGGTTTCTGGCGGTATCGCGCGGGCGATTACCGCGCCATCTGCCGGATCGAGGACGCGCGCCTCATCGTCGTCGTCGTGGAAGTCGCTCACCGGCGCGAGGTGTATCGGTGACTGAGCCGGTCACGCGGGCGTCGCCGACCTCCACGACTGACCGCGCGATCCCGCTGGCGGAGTTCGCAGCCGACATCGAGCGGCGGCGGCGCGAAGCGGGCGAACTCGACGTGCCCCGCAACAGCGGCACCCGCCGCACGCTGTCCAAACGCGCGCTCCTCGCCGCGATCGAGAAGGCGGGCGGGCGCTGGTAGCGGGCACCGCCGGAGCTTCAGGGTTACCTCCTCCGACAAGGATCACGTCACCCCGAACTTGTTCCAGGGTCCAGCGCTCTGCGGGCGATGCGTCTCGTCGTTGAAGCCTTGAGCCCCCTTCAACCCTGGACCCCGGCACAAGGCCCGGGTGACGGACGTCCTCACCCGCCGCCGCATAAACGAGCACCGCGCGGGACTTCGCTCTCGCTCCCGTACCGAAAGCCGTCCGCGCTTATCGCCGGAATAGGCGGGTCCCGCCGCGGCAAGGCCGCAAGCCTGCCCCGCGGAGGCGAGCACCGGTCGTCATTCTGGCGACGTCCGCCGCTTCCCCGCCGACAAGCGCCCGCACGCAACCCGCGCCGATGTCCCACCGCCAAAAACCGCTGTCCTACAGCCCCGCCTTCCGCATACCCATCCGGTCCCCTTTCGTTCCGCAACGCCAGGAGACCGACAATGCTCGACACCCCCGCCCCCGAAACCGCCCCCGCCGACCCCATCGACTACAACTCGTCCGAGCGGATCGAAGCGTTCGCGAAGAAGATGCGCGACGCCATCGTCCCCTCCACCAACGTCGACGGCTGGAACGCCGCGAAACAGCGCCGCTTTCTGGAAGCGGTCGCCGAGGGCGAGACCGTCACCGACGCGTGCCGCCACGTCGGGCTCTCGCCGCAATCCGCCTACGCCTTCCGCCGCCGCGCGAAGGGCCGCGCGTTCGATCTCGGCTGGAAGGGCGCGGACCTGCTCGCCCGCGAGCGTGTCGCCGCCAACCTCATGCTGCGCTCGCTCGAGGGCCAGCAAGTCACGATCACCCGCGCCGACGGCTCCGAAGTCATCAAGCACCAGTACGACAATCGCCTCGCGGTGCAGATGCTCAACCGGCTCGATCGCTACGCCGACGCCAGCGAGCGCACGGCCCCCGGCCACGCCGCGCGCCTCGTCGCCGCCGATTTCGATTCCTACCTCGACGTGATCGGCGAAAACGGCGGCCCCGCGCGCGCCGGGCTGTTCATGCTCGCGCGCGAAGGCGGCGACGCGGCGGAGCTCGAACCCGTCCTCGCGCTCGCCCGCGCGGACCGCATCATCCGCTGCGGCTCGGCGACCGGCGACCTCGCCACCGCCGATCTCGATCCCGCCCGCCGCAGTGAATGGACCGCGGAGCAATGGTCGCGCGCGGAGGCCGCGGGGGTCATCGTCCTCGCGCCCCCGCCGGAGCCCGAACCCGATCCCGCCACGTGTCAACCAGTGTCAACGCCTGCGCCCGCCGCGCCCCGCAACGTCGATCCGCTCGCCGCCTACGACAGCCCCGTCTGGTTCGATAAGGATGAGCACGCCTGGCGCACGCGGTTCCCGCCGCCCGCGGATTTCGACGGCGACGAACGCGGCGAATGGAGCGACGACGGCTACCACCGCGACCTGACGCGCGAGGAGCTGGACGCGCTCGGCCTGGTCCAGCCCGGCAGCGCGGAGGATCTGGCGCAGATGCAGGCGGAGCGCGAGCGCTGGTTCGCCCAATTCGCGCCCGAGGACGAGGAGGAGGAGGAGGCGGAGGAGGCGGACGAAGGGGACGGGGACGCCTCTCCCGCGGAACACCCCGCATCCCCGCCCGTTGATCGCGCCCTGGCGTTCAACACGGGTGATCATCATGGATTACAAGAAGCTTAGCTTCGGCCTTGGCGTCTTCTCGCTTGCGCTCGGCGCGGCGGAGCTGCTCGCCTCGCGCCGGATCGCCAGGGCGCTCGATGCGGAGGGCCACCGCAACGTCGTCAAGGGCTTCGGCGCGCGAGAGGTCGCCGCGGGCGTCGGCCTGCTCGCGCAGCCCGCGGTCGCGACGGGGATGTGGAACCGGGTCGCGGGCGACGCGATGGACCTCGGCGCGCTCGGGCTGGCCGCGCGCAACAGCCCGCGGAACAAGGCGATATGGGGCGCGATCGCCTTCGTGGTCGGTGCGACGGTGCTCGATGCGCTGGTCGCGGTCGGGCTCGACCGGACGACCGGCAAGACGCTTCCGGTGCGGGAGACCGCCGCCGCCTGATCCCGGCGGAACGCTCTCGCGCCCGGCGGGTTGGACGCCTCCTCGCAACCATTCACCGAAAGACCCACGATCATGGCCACCCGGCGCAAGCAGACCCGCGATCCCTCCGACCGCAAGCTCGGCGTCGCGCTCCTTTCCGCGGGCGCCGCGGCGATCGGGCTCGGCGCGACGCTGGCCGCGCTGCTGATCCGCCGCCGCGAGCGCCCGGCGAAGGGGCATCCCGCCCCCGATCTCGCCCCCGACGCCCCCGCCCCGTCGGCGGACGCGCGCGCGCCCGAACACTTCCGCCCCGATCCGACCGCGGTCCCGACCGCCGAGGAACGCGAAGCGCTCCGCCCGGCGACCGGCCCGGCCCCGACGCTCGCCGCCGACCGCGGTTCGGTTCCGAACGAGACGCAGGGCGCGGCGTGACCTAGCCCCATCCTCCTCGGGGCTTCGTCTCGGGGAGGCTGTTGCACCCTGTCGCGCACCTTCCACCTGTGCCAAGAAGTCCGCCATGACCAGCATCGGCATCTACGGCAGCGCAGGCCGCATGGGACGCGCGATCGCCGCGGCGATCGACCTCGAGGGCGCACGCTACGCGGGCGGCTGCGATTCGGGGGACGACGCGGACGTGCTTGCGCGCGCGGCGGACGCGCTGGTCGACTTCTCCGTCCCGTCCGCGCTGGCGCAGCACCTCGCCGCCGCGCGCGCCGCGGGCACCCCGATCGTCGTCGGCACCACCGGGCTCAACGCCGCCGCGCACGGTCTGATCGACGAGGCCGCGCGCGACATCGCGGTGCTTCAGACCGGCAACACCAGCCTGGGGGTGACCCTGCTCGGCATCCTCGTGAAGGAGGCCGCCGCCCGGCTCGGCCCCGACTGGGACATCGAGATCGCGGAGATGCATCACCGGCACACGGTCGACGCGCCCTCGGGCACCGCGGTCCTTCTGGGCGAAGCCGCCGCCGCGGGCCGCGGCACGACGCTGGGCGAAGTCCGCGTCGACAGCCGCGCCGGGCTCACCGGCGCCCGCAGCGACGGCACCATCGGCTTCGCCTCGCTGCGCGGCGGATCGGTGATCGGCGACCACCAGGTCATATTCGCGGGCGACGGCGAGCGGATCGAGCTCTGCCACCGCGGCGACGACCGCTCGATCTTCGCGAAAGGCGCGGTCCGCGCCGCGCTGTGGCTCGTCGGCCAGCCGCCCGGCCGCTACCGGATGGGCGACGTCCTGGGGCTATGAGGAAGGCGGACGTGTTCGAATTCTACCGCCGCCTTGCGGAAGCGATCCCGCACCCGGAGACCGAGCTCGAATACCGCAACCCCTATACCCTCGTCGTCGCGGTCGCGCTCTCCGCCCAGTCGACCGACGCCGGGGTCAACAAGGCGAC
>SXHP01000314.1 GCA_005773165.1 Sphingomonadales bacterium
GTTGGTGACGCCGGCGTGGGCGGAGCCGGTGTAGACCTTGCGCGTGAGCGGGTCGGCCCCGGCGTACTTCGGCGAGGGCCCCACGTCGAACTCGCTCGCCGCGAACCCGCCGAGCGGCAGCCCGTCGTCCGCCGCGCTCACCTCCGCCGCCAGCGCGCGCGCCGCGGCTCCGCTGGTCACCGGCCCCGCATCGGCAACCACCTCGAAGGTGAGCGATGGGATGCGGTTGCCGTAGTCGGCCAGCTCCAACCCTTCGAACACCGCATAGGCGAGTCCCCGGTGCGCGGGCGCGGCGGCCCCTTCCGTCGAAGCGATCAGCGGATCGACCGGCTGGTCCTCGTGCCCCAGGTGCAGCCGGAAGCCGGTCCGCACCTTCCAGTCCCCCGCGTGGCCCCGCAACAGCTTGCCGTCCGCCCACACGCGCCGAACGGCCAGGATCGGCCGCGCCGACAGCGCCACCGCGAAGTTCGCCGCATAGGCATATTCCGTCGTCCGCGGCCGTCCCTTGCCGCCGCTGGTGCTCCGCGTCTCGATCAGGTCGGTCGCCCAGATCACCGTTCCCGCGACCCGCATCGTCCCGAACAATTTGGGGATCTGCGTGCCGTAGGAGGAGGTCTGCACCTTCAGCTCGGTCAGCCGCGGCCCCTGCCGCCGCCCGCCCAGCACCGTTCGATCGACCCGCTGCCCGATCAGCGCCCCGACCGCGCCGCCCAGCGGCCCGCCGACCGCGCTCCCCGCCGCAGTCAGGATCAACGTCGCCATGCCAGCTCCCCCTTCTTCTCACCGTAGACGCCACGCCCCCAACACAGGCCAAGGCACCGCCCCCGGCCGCTCGACCACCCGCCCCAGCCCCGCGTCCGCATGGACGATCCCGCCGGGGACCCTGATCGCCAGGTGCAGCTGCCCCGGTCCCGACGCGCACAACAGCAGGTCGCCGACATGCTCGCCGTCACCCCGCGCAAGCTCCCCGTCGAGCAGCAGCGCGACCGCCGCCGCACTGCCCCCGCGCAAGGCGTAGCCGCGGGGGACTTCGCCCGCCCAGCCGCCCGCGCGCAGCGCCGCCGCCGCCAGCCCGACGCAATCCACGCCCCCGCCGTCTTCGATCGCGCTCCCCCGCCCCTGCGCGCGGAACCGCACGCCCAGCATCGCCCGCGCCGCCGCGGCGACCCGCTCGCCCGTCATGCCCCCGGATACCGGGTCAGCAGGTCGATCCCGGGCAGATACGGCTCGCCCCGGAAGTTCGCCGCATTGCCAAAGCGTTGAGCGCAGGTCGCGATGCTTTTGTCGCAGCCCTCGATCACCTCGACCAGCGTCCCCGCCGCCGCGGCCGGAGCCGCGCTCCGCAGCGTCACCGTCGCCCCGTCCGACCGCGCGATCGCCCGCGTCATGCCGGCGTCCTCGCCGCCGAACCACCGCAGCCGCCCGCCGCCGTAAGCGTTGGCGACCGGCTCCGCCGCGTCGAGCGTCACCGCCGCTCCCGCCGCCGCCACGACCCGCGCGAACCGCCGCCGCCCCGTCATCGCCACCCGGCATCGCGCATCGCCCAGCTCGGCGCGGCACTCGGGCGAGGTCTCCTCCGCGACCGGGCGGTCGAGCGCCGCCGTCGATCCCGCCAGCTCGGCGGTGAACCCGCCGTCGCCGGTCTCGACCGCGCCGATCGTTCCCGACCCCAGGTCGACCCGCGCGCGGGGGTCGCGCCAGTCGACCGCGAACACCGTCACCCGCGCCCCGTCCCAGCGTCCGGCGAGCAGATCGTCCTCGCGGATCGCATCGGCGGTCAGCGCGCCCGCCACATCCATCGTATCCGCCTCCAGCCCGTCCGACCGCACCACCGCCGACGGCGTGACGCCCGGCGCGGCGCGGTGCGGCACCCCGTCGACCAGCAGATCGCGGTCGTGCGCGGTCAACCCGACGGCGACCCCGTCCCGCCGCTCGACCCGCCAGCACAGCGCCAGGTGCGTCAGTTCGCTGTCGAGCACGCCCATGTCCGTTCTCCCTGTTGAGTTCGCGCAGAGGCGCGGAGGCCGCAGAGAAGGCGCATTTGCCGCGGAGGCGGCCATCTCATCGACTTGCGAGAAAGGCGTGTCCGCTGTTGCGCGCGAAACACCTCCGCGCCCTCAGCGCCTCTGCGCGAACAAGCCTTCTGCTTCGCCCGTTCGCGTGAACCGATCGTCCCTAGATTTCTCGCACCTCGACGAGCGGCACGCTCGCCGCCTCGCCCGCGCGCCATCCCCTCGCGTTGACGCTGAGCCGGTCCTCCGCGAACCGCACCGGCACGTCGAACTCGAACGCCGCCCGCACCGTCGCGCCCGCAGGCGGTGCAGCATCGAGCACCACCCAACCCCCCGCCTCGACCGAGAACGCCTGCGTCGCCGCTCCCGCGACCGTCACCGCCACGCTTCCCGCCACCGGCCGCGTGATCCGCCGCGTCTGCGCGCCGTAATGCTTGACCAGCGCGAACCGCCGCTCGGCTCCGTCGCCCGTCCCGATCGTCTCCTCGCTCGAGCAATCGAACGGATCGCGCAGCCGGAACGCGCGCGCCGGGCCCATGCGCGCCCGAAAGAACGCAAGCAGCGCCGCGATGTCCGCCTCCGAGCGCACCCCCGGCCCGACATCGTAAGACGTCCGCGCCTCCGCCCAGCCCGCGTTGCGCTGCTCGCTCCCGCCCGCCGCCGTCAGAATCGCGGTGGAGAAGCCGGGCGCCACCTCCATGTCGCGCCCCAGCGCCAGCGGAAACCGCACGTCGTCGAACGCCATCGCCGTCTCTCCCCCGTCGAAATGCACAAAGCCGTCGCGCATCACCTGCGGCAGCGCCCAGATCACCGCCGCCGCTGCGCCGCGGCTCCGCGCAACCTCCGCCGCCGCGTCGATCCGCGCCCATTGCCCCGCCTCCTCGGGCCGCAGCACGAACCCCGACAGGTAATGCTGCTCCGCCGCCGGATACCCCAGCCGCGCCTCCGCCGCCGCAACGCCGCTGGCGCTCGCCGCGACGTCGCCCGCCGTGACCCAGTCGTAATCCTCCAGCTGCAGCACGTCGAACGCGGGCCGCGCCCAATCCACCGGCATGTTCGCCCGCTTGGCCTCGGGCGCCGCTGCGTCGAGCACCGTCGGCAGGTACGTCAGCAGATGCGTGACGCACCCGGGCGCAGCCGCCTTCGCGGCTGCGCACAAGGCCGCGGTCGACGCCGCGAGCGCGACACCCGCCCGGTCCAGCGTCGCCAGCTGCGCCGCATCCAGGGCCCCGCGCAGCGTCGGGATCGCCGCCGGCGCGAACGCCGCCGCCGCCGCCGCATCGTACAGGCACGGCCCGCCGTCGGGCGTCGTCCACCACCACGGCTCGCCCACCTGAAACCTGGGGGACAGCCCCGCCTCGGCCCCGATCGCCAGAAATGCCGCCGCGACCGCCTGCAGCCACGCCATCGCCGCGCCGTTCGCGGGCGACAGCAGGGTCGACGGCGGAACCCAGCCGGTCAGCGCCGGGCTGCCGTCCGCCGCCCGCTGCTTCCATGTCTCCGGGCAATGCGCGTCGAACAGCTCGTAGCTCAGCGACCAGATCAGCTCATAGCCGAACAGCTTCGCCCGCGCCGCGAAGTCCCGGTGCCACGCCGCGCACGCCACGTTGATCGCCGAAGCAACGCCCTCGACCGTCATCCCCGCGTCGAGCCGGAAAAAATGGCTCATGCCGACATAATGGACCAGGGCGCCCCGGTAGCCGAGCTGCACCGCATTGCGCAGCAGCCGCGCAGGGGTCAGGTGGTAACTGTCGTCATACCCGCTCGCGATGCCCAGCCCGTGCGCGGGCACGACGACGTCGCCGATCGCGATGACCGATCCCGGTCCCTCGCACCGCACCCCCGTCAGCTCGACCCACGCCTCCGCGGGCACGGGGAGCGGCGCATCGCTCGCGTCATATCCGGGCGCGACCAGCGACACGAACATCCGGTCGACGTCCCCCGCCCACACCGGATCGGCCTCGCCGGGCAGCAGGAACCCGCCGTCGACCGCGGCGAAGTCGATCGCCACTTCGGCGTCCTCGGCCGATCCGCTCGCATAATTCCACAACCGCACATACCAGGCGCGCGGCTGTCCCTCCGCGTCGCGCCCCTCGATCGTCAGCGTCGGCCCGTTCACCGCATCGAGCGGCATCAGCCCCTGCGACCGCCACCGGAACCGCAACCGGCACTGACGAAAGTCCCGGCGCGTCTCATACGCCAGCAGCGGATGGTCGTGCCCGTCCTCCGCCTCCCAGATCAGCCCGGCGAGATCGTTGCGCCGATAGAAGACCGCATCCACCCGGATCGCGTCCGGCGCAGGCGTCGTCACCGCCGCCATCATCGGCCGCGGGAAGTTGACGGTCCAATACACCGGATCGAACCGCGCGATCGTATCGGCGGCCTGCCCCGTCCGCCGCTGCGCCAGCCACCAGCCCATATGGTTCTCCCGTGACAGCAACACTCGTCACCCCAGCGAAGGCTGGGGTCTCTCCGGGGCGCGCCGCCCGGCCTCGAAAGACCCCAGCCTTCGCTGGGGTGACGGACGGCTAATCCTCCGCCAGCGCCGCCCGAACCGCCCGCGCCACCTGCCGCGACGACCGCGCCAGCGCCTGCGGGGCCTCGCCCGCCCCCGCCCGCACCGTGATCGCCACCCGCACCTCACGCGGGCCGCCGATCCCGCCCGCCTCGACCCGCCCGCTCGACGTCGGCACGAACAGCTCCGGCCCCCGCTCGCCGACCACATAGCCTCGCCCGGGCGCCACCGGCCCGCCCGTCGCCCGCCCGGGCAGCCCGCCGACCAGGCTCCCCAGCACCCCCGCGACCCCGGAACCGCCCAGCACCGACCCGAGACCGCTCCGCAGCGCCTGCGCCGCGATCTCGCCCAGCGCCGCCAGCGCGACGCCCTTCAGCTCGTCGAAGCCCAGCTTGCCCTGCCGCACCGCCCGCAGCAGCGACCCCTCGATCGCCCGCCCCGCGCGCTCCGCGCCCGTCCCCAGCGACCCCTCCAGCGTTTGGCGCATCGCCGCCACGTCGCGCGCGAAGCCGCTTGCGTCGGGGCGCACGCCGATCACCGCCTCATCCAGCTCATCCATCCGGAAACACCTCCATCAGCGCAGCGACATGGCGCGCCCCGAGCGGCTCAGGCGCATCCCCCGCCAGCACCGCCACGACGCTGGCGAACTCAGCGGGAGTCGCCCGCCAGAACGCCTCCGGCGACCAGCCCAGAACGACAGCTGAGAATCCCGCCAGCCGAGCGGCGGCCTCTGCAAACTCCTCCCCCGGAGGGGGAGGGGGACCAGCGAAGCTGGTGGAGGGGCTCGCCACAAGCGGGTCGCTCGCGGAGAGCTCCCTCCACCACCGCCTTCGGCGGCGGTCCCCCTCCCCGCGAGCGGGGAGGATCGGGATACGCTCACCGCCCCACCAGGATCTGCCGGAGCAACCCGCGGAGCACCGGCGTCGCCGCCGCCAGCCCCGCCTCGACCACCGCCTCCGCCAGCCGCTCCCGCGTCACCGCCGCGGGCGCGTCGCTCAGGCAGTGCCAGAACAGCCCCACGATCTCGCCGATCCCGAGCTTGCCCTCCGCCGCCCGCTCGACCAGCGCGAACAAGGGGCCCAGCTCCCCCTCCGCCGCGACCAGCGCCGCAAAGGTCGGCCGAAGCACCAGCGACTCGCCGCCGACCCGCAGCGCCGCTTCTCCGCGCACCGGATTCGCGCCGCTCACGCCGCCACCACCGCGCCGGAACTCTCCAGCGACAGCGTGTACGACCGCTCCCCGTTGAAATCCCCGGCATAGTCCAGCCGCGTGACCAGGAACTTGCCCGTCATCGTCTCGCCCCCTTCGAAGGTCAGCCGGTAATCGTCGAGCACGCCCGACAAGGCGTTGCCCTTCACCCGCGCCTCCGCCGCCGAGCCGGTGAACACCCCTGCCCCCGACACGCTCACCGACCGCACCCCCGCGCCCGACAGCAGCTGCCGCCACCCGCCCGAATCCTTGGTCGTCACCACCACGCCCTCGCCGTTCACCGACAGCTGCGTCGTCCGCATCCCCGCCACGGTAGCGAACGAAGGAGTCACCGCCCCGTCCCCCACCTTCAGCAAAAACGCGCTCCCTTTCTCCACCGCCATCCTAAGCCTCCTCTTGTCGCCACATCCGCACCAGAAACTCGCTCGTCCCGATCCACCGGTCGCCGCTCTTGGCGACGCGCGAGCGCGCCACCCGCAACCGCACCACCCGCCACCCGTCGCCGATCGCGGGCGGAAGCGCGCACACCGCCGCCTCGCCCGCCTCGATCGCCGCGCGCAGCCGCAGGGGCCGCTCCCCCGCATCGTGGAAGCGCACGGAGACGCGCCCCTCGCGCCCCTCCCAGGTCGTCGTGCTCCAGTCGCCGAGCACCGCCTCCTCGACCACCGCATGCGGGACCGCGCCCCGCACCGGCGGCGCATCGAACGCGGTCATCCCGACCCCCTCCAGCGCCGCGACGATCGCCGCCGAAAGCCTCCCGCGAGCACTCACCGTCTCGCACTCCCCACCCGCACCCGCCGCCACGGCCGCCACAGCGCCGCGATCGCCGCAGGCGGGGCCGAACCGCCCTCGCGATGCTCGAACAGCCACGCGACGAGCAGCGCGCACCCTTGCGCAATCGCCGGCGGCAGCGCCTCCCACGACCCCGCCAGCCCCGCGCTGTACGTTACGCTCGCCAGGCCACCGCCGCTCGCCCGCACCCATCCGACGCCGTCCGCATCGCTGTCGGCCGAATGGTCGCCGGTGACGGCGACCACCGGCTCGGCCGCCAGCCGCCGCCACGCCCCGTCCGCCGCCACCCGATCCTCGAATTGCCGCACGATCAGCCGCTGCCCGACGAACGCCTCCGCCAAGCTCAACGCCGTCGCCGCCATCGCCGCGAGCACCGCATCCTCGCCCTCTTCGAGCCGCAACACCCCCCGCGCCGCCGCGACCGCCCCCGCGATCGCAGCGGACGGAATCTCCCCGTCAGCCATCCTGTAAACTCCCGCGCGTGCCGCAAATCCTCCGTCACCCCGGACCTGTTCCGGGGTCCAGCGCCCGGCAGGCGATGCCGCCCGAGCCTCTATCCGCATCGTGCGCGGAAGCCTGGACCCCGGGATGAGCCCGGGGTGACGGAGGGGTGAGCTAAACCGACACGATCAGCTCACCGAAAACCGCATCACCTTGATCGCCTCGCTGTTCGAGACACACCCCCCGACCCGCTTGGTCGCGTAGAAATGCACGAACGGCTTGTTCGAGTACGGATCGCGCAGGATCTGCGTCTCCGACCGCTCGGTCACCAGATAGCCCATCCGGAAATTCCCGAACGCCACCGCCAGCGCTCCCGCGGCGATGTCGGGCATGTCCTCCGCCTCGACCACCGGATAGCCGAGCAGCGTCGCCGGCTGACCCGCCTGCAGGGAAGGCTGCCACACGAACGCGCCGTCGCCCGTCTTGAACTTGCGGATGCGCGCGCATGTGCTCGCGTTCATCACGAAGCACGCGCCTTGCCGGTACGGCGCGCGCAAGCTCTGGACCAGGTCGATCAGCCGCTCCTGCGGGTTCGCCCCGAAGTCCCCCGCCGCCCCGCTGGCGAGATACTGCAACGTCCCGAAGGCGCGGGTCGCGTCCCCGGTCGCCGCGACCGGCGCGGTCAGGAACCCCTTGGGCCGGTTGACCCCGGAGCCGCCGACGAACGCCGCGCCTTCCGCCTTGGCGAACTCCGCCGCGATCTCCCCGGCCAGCCACTCCTCCACATCGAACGCCGCATCGTCGAGCATCGCCTGGCTCGCCGCGGGGTTCGCATAGAGCTCCCCCATCGGCGGGCTCAGCTCGGTGAACACCGGCGTCGCCGTCTCCGGGCGCGCCGCGGTCTCCGCCGCCCAGCCCGACGGCGTGCCCCCGGTCGTCACCAGCTTGCGGTACCCCGCCGATCCCACCCGGACGACATTGGCGATCCCGCGGATCGGCGACGCGCTCTTCAGCACCGCGTCGATCGTCGCGTCGATCTCCCGCGGCACCGCATAGCCGCCCGCGTCCCCGGTCACCCCGGTGAACGCCTTCATCTCCACGGTCGCCCCCGACCGCACGAACGCTCCGAACCCGTGTCCCGGAGCCGAAGCCCCCGCCAGCACCGGCCGCGCCACCGCGGCGTTATCCATCAACTCCATGCCTTGCTCCTTTGCTGAAACAAAAAAGGCGCCGACAAACGTCGACGCCCTGCAAACTCCTCCTCGGTCACCCTCACCCTTCCGGCGCTTCGCGCCTCCCTCCCTCTTCCACCGGGAGAGGGAAGGGGCCCGCGCCGCGCAGCGGCGTGGGAAGGGTGAGGGTGACCCGATCTGCCCTATCCCTCGACCACCTCCACCCGCGCCAACCGCTGCATCGGCTGCGCCACCAGGCTCACCTCCACCAGCGCCACCCGGCGCAGCTCCCGGTACCCGCCCTGCCGCACCTCGATCGGCCGGTACCCGACGGACAATCCCGTCAGCGCCCCCGACCGCACCAGGGCCGCCGCGGGACCCTCGACGCGCCCCGAGACCCTGAGCCCCCGCGCATCCTCCTCGACGCGAACCGCCCCCACCGCCGCCCCCCGGTGCTGCAGGAGCAACGGCGCGTCCATCGCGCCTGCGAAAGCCCCGGCCCGGAACACGTCCCCCGCGCGGTCCACCCGGTCGAACACCGCCGCATAGCCCTCGAACAGGAGGCTCACCCGACGAACTCCCCGAACCCCAGCTTGACCGCCAGCACCGCGAGCACCGCCGCGCTCAGCCACCCGAACACCGCCTTCCACGCCGACGTCTTCGCGTCGCGCCACGCCGCCAGCAGGTCGCGCAGCTCGCGCATGTCCCCCGCCGCGCGATCGTCCGTCAGCCCCAGCCGCGCCAGCGCGCGCGACGCCCCCAGCTCCCCCGCCTCCTCCGCGATCGCGCGCAGGGTGGGGAGGCTTCCGCCCTCCTCCACCCCTTGCGCGATCAGTTGCGCCAACACCGCCCCGCTCATGCGCCCTCTCCCATCCCGACCAGCTGCCGCTTCTCATTCACGCTCAGGAAGTCCGCCGCGGTCACCGAAGCCCAGAGCATCGCCCGATCCTCCGCCAGCGCGGGCACCCGGTTCAGGTCGACGCCCAGCGAAGCGCCTTCAAACCACCCGCTCAGCCCTTGCGCCAATCCCGTCAGGATCCGCTCGGCGAGCGGCAGGATCGCGAGCCGCCACAGCGCGCGGTTCGCCTCTTTGTAATTGGCGTAGGTCGCGTCGCCGGGCAGCCCGAGCAGCATCGGCGGCACCCCGAACGCCAGCGCGATGTCGCGCGCGGCGGACGCCTTGGTCCCCGCAAAGTCCATGTCCGCGGGCGACAAGCCCAGCGCCTGCCACCGCAGGCCGCCCTCCAGCAGCATCGGCCGCCCTGCGTTCGCCGCGCCCGAAAAGCTCGCGTCCATCTCCCCGCGCAGCCGCTGGAACTGTTCGGGGGAAAGGGTAGACCCGTCCCCCGGATCATAGACCAGCGCTCCCGAGGGCCGCGCCGCATTGTCGAGCAGCGCCTTGTTCCACTCCGCGCAGCCGTTGTGGACCGCCACCGCCCCGGCCGCCGCGCCTGCGCACCCCAGCCCATAATGATCGTCGACCGGATTGAAGCTCCTGAGATGCACCAGCTCGGGCCGCGGCGCATCGGCATGGAGCCGCACCACGCGCTCCCCCACCTTGTACCGGTACGCCGCGGGCCACCCGCCCGCATCGAGCTCGACCGATACCCGCTCCGGCCGCAAGGCATAAAGCTCCGCCACCCGCCCTTCGGCATCGCGCAGCACCTGGATATAGGCGTTGCCGTGCAGCAGCACCTGCGCCGCCGCCACCTCGATCAGCACCTGCCCGCCCGACCGCCCCGTCGCGAGCCGCACCAGTTCGGGATGCGACCCGATCAGCGGCGCGCCGCCGACGCTCTCCGCCACCAGCTTCACCGCCCGCTGCGCCACCGGATTGCGGAGATACCCTTCCCGCGTCTGCGCCTCGTACGACAGCGGCCAGTGCGCAGCCGAAGCAAACGCCGTCGCCCCCCGCGCCAAAGCCGGACGCGACTCCTCGCGCCCGGACCTCCGTCCGAACAATTTCATGGCTCTTCCTTTCGTGATGAGGGGCGTGCAGCAGGCGAGTGGCTGGCCACACCCACTCAAAGTCCTCCGTCACCCCGGACTTGTTCCGGGGTCCAGCGGGCCGCAGGCGGTGCGGATCGAGGCTCCAAGTTCAGCGCTCGCCGAACCCTGAATCTCGGAACAAGTCCGGGGTGAGGGAATATGCGCGGCAAGGTGCAAGCACTCCGACACGCAAGCGCCTTACAGAAACCCCACCTTCACCCCCCGCGCGCGTCCCAGCCCCGCCTCCGTCACCGCCCACACCAGCGCATCCGCCCGGTCCGGCGACCGCCCCGGCCCCTCATACCCCCCGCCCGCGACCAGCCCGCACAGCTCGTCCTCCAGCGCGGGAAAGCGCCCGCAATGCTTCACCTTGCGCCGCGCGTAGAGCATCGCCACCGGCTCCGCCCGCGCGCTCTTGCCCTTGGCCGCATGGACCAGCCGCACCGGCAGCGTCTCGTCCGCCGCGCGCAGCACGCTTGCGACCATGTCGCCGCCCTGGTTCTTCTCCGCGATCACGCAGTCCGCATCCCAGCGGTCGAAGCATGCCGCCACCGCCGCCGCCCAGATCTCGGGCGACGCCCCGCCGACGCTGGCGTCGTCGAGCACATGGACGATCCCGTCCGCGTCCACCGCGACCGCGACGATCCCGCAGGCGTCGCCCGCCGCGCTCGCCGGCGGATCGACCCCGATCACCGTGCGCACCGCCTCGACCGCCTTGTCGCTCCAGCACGCCTCGATCGTCGCGCGGGTCCACAAGGCGCCCGCGACGTCGTCGATCATCTCGCCGTCCAGCTCCTGCCGCCCCAGCCGGGTGCCGCCGTACTGGTCCTCCATGTCGGCGACGAAGGTGGGCGGCAGATGCGGGTTGTCGCGCGTGCTCCCGATCGTCTCCACCGTTCCCGCGGTCGCCATCACCCGCCGCATCAGCGCATTGGGCCGGGGCGTCGTCGTCACCACCACGCGCGGCCGCTCGCCGATGCGCAGGCCCAGCAGCAGATTGTCCCACGCCGCATCGCCGCCGTGCGATCCCCCCGACCATTTCGCCAGTTCGTCGCACCAGGCCGCATGGTGCTCCGGTCCGCGCAGGCCCTCCGGCGCCTTGGCCGAATAGACGTGCGCCACCGCGCCGGAGGGGAAGCGCACCTCGCCCCGCGCGCGCACCCAGCACACCGTTTCCTCGTCGCGCGCCACCGCGATCAATCCGCTCGCGCCTTCAATCATCACCTTGGCGACGTCGTCCTCCGTCGCGCCGACCAGCGCAATCCGCGCCTCGGGCATGTCGCGCGCGACCTGGCTGACCCACTCGGCCCCGGCGCGCGTCTTGCCGAACCCGCGGCCCGCCCGGATCAGCCACACCCGCCAGGGGCCGTCCGGCCGGTACTGGCCGGGGTGCGCGAAGGGCCTCCATCGTTGCGCAAGCTCCTCCCGCATCGGCAGCGGCAGGTCGCGCAACACCCCGGCGCGCTGCGCGGGCGGCAGCTGCGCCAGCCTGGCGACTGGGTCGGGCGGCGTCTCCTCCGGCTGGTCCGACGCGCTCATGCCGCGGCTCCCGCCCGTCGCTGGAGCGAGCGCGCGAGCTGGTCGAGCTTGGCGTTGAGCAGCGCGTCGGTCTCCTCGGGCGTCGCCGTCCGGGTCTTCACCGCCGCGTCTTCGCCCCTGGCCTGCGCGCGATGTCGGCTGATCAGCGAAAGCCCGACCTGCACCCATACGGGCGCGCGGTCGGTCGCCGCCCCCGCGCCGCGCCACCCTTGCCGCGTCCCCTCGGCGTCCGGGTCGCCCGGCTGGTTCGCGCAGGGCTCGTCGGCGGCCGCGTCCATGACATAGGCGATCAGCTTCGCCTCCATCGCATCATAGCCGACGCCCAGCGCCTCCGTCCACGCGCTCGCGAACGCCGCATCGCGCCGCTTCAGCGCATAGAAGCGGCCCGGGTCCGCGCCCGCAGCCGCCATCGCGCCGCGGACGCAGCACGTCGCCGCGAGCGCATCGAGAAATACCCCGCGCTGCTCCGCGTTCGGCTCGTCGCCCCGCTCCCGCGGCGTGCCGCCGCCCGCTCCGCCTCGTTTCGCCATGCTCGCCCCCCGGCCCA
>SXHP01000315.1 GCA_005773165.1 Sphingomonadales bacterium
ACCCCTTCGAGGATGCGATGCGCCAGTCCCCAGTCCACGTACCACCCCACCGACCGCTACACCAACGTGCTGCTGCGCGATCTCGCGCGTTCCGGCCGCCTCGCCCGGCTGCGCATCCGGCTGCAGGACCAGCCCGGCGCGCTGTTCAACGTCGCGCGCATCTTCGACGCCGAGCGGGTCAACATCCTCGAACTCGCGCACCAGCGCATCTTCACCAACCTGCCCGCCAAGGGCCTGAGCCTCGACGTCGAGTGCGAGACGCGCGATCGCGCGCATCTCGACCGGCTGCTCGCCGCGCTCAGGACCGCAGGGTACGAGACGCGGATGATCGAGTCCGCCTGACGATAACCATGATTATGATGGTAAACCGCCTTTCCATGCGGGCGCTCCCGATTCATATATCCGGCCACGCGCAGCCTTGCGCCGATCAGAAGGGGCCCGACGGGCGGTGACCGCGCATTTCCGCTACCCCCGCTTCTTCGTGACGAGCCCTTCGCCGTGCCCGTACCTGCCCGGCAAGCAGGAGCGGAAGGTGTTCACCGAACTTGTCGGCCCGCACGCTTCGGAGCTCAACGACGCGCTCGGCCGGATCGGCTTTCGCCGCAGCCAGGGCGTCGCCTACCGCCCCAATTGCGCGGGCTGCACCGCCTGCGTCTCGGTCCGCGTCGTCACCCCCGAATTCGTCGCCAACGCGACCCAGCGCAAGCTGATCCGCCGCCATTCCGACCTGGAGGTCAGCGCCTGCCGCGCCTGGGCGACCGACGAGCAGTTCCAGCTCCTCCGCCGTTACCTGCGCACCCGTCACCCCGGCGGCGGCATGGCGGGGATGGACGAGGACGATTACGCCGACATGGTCGAACATTCGCCGGTCGACAGCTTCGTCGTCGAATACCGCGAGCCTGCGAAGAACGGCCGCCTCGGTCGCCTCGTCGGCGCGTGCCTGACCGACCGTCAAGCCGACGGGCTGTCGATGATCTACAGCTTCTTCGACGCGGAGGACCTCTCCCGACCCGCGCTCGGCAACTTCATCATCATGGACCATATCCTGCGCGCGCGCGACGTCGGGCTGCCGTACGTGTACCTGGGCTATTGGGTGAAGGGTTCGGCGCGTATGGCGTACAAGACGCGCTATCGCCCGGTCGAGGTGCTCGGGCCGCTCGGGTGGAGCCGGTACGAGGAAGCGGAGCGGGTAACCAAGCGGCTGGACGCTGTGGTGTAGCAAAGCCCTCACCTTCAGGGGAGGGGTTGGGGGTGGGGCTTGTCAATCCTCGCGCACCACGCTCACATCCACGTCCAGCATTTCCTCCCCCTCGCCCAGCCGCGATCCCGCGACCGGCGCCGCGCCGGAAGCGTCGAGCGCCACCGCGACCCGCACGTAATCCTCTTCCGGGCACCGCCCTGAACACGGATCGAACGCGATCCAGCCGATCCGGTCGACATGCGCCTCGACCCAGCCGTGCGGAGTCGGCCGGTGGTCGGCCTCCATCCGGCAATATCCGGTGATGTAGCGCGCGGGCACGCCGAGCGACCGCGCACCGACTGCGAAGATCTGCGCCATGTCGCGCGCGGTCGCGGTCTCGCGCCCGAACGCCTCGCCCGCACTGAGCCCCGGCGACGGCCGCCCCCGATTGAAACGAAACCGCGCATGGACCGCATCGTTGAGCCGGTGAAGCCGCTCGAGCGCACCCTCGCCGCCCGCATCGTGCGCGAAGGCGGCAATCTCCGCATCCGCCCGGGTCGCCTCGGTTGCGCGCAGGAACAAGGGCGGCGGCAGCGGCTCGCTCGCGCCGTGGAGCACTCCTGCCGAATGGCTGGTCAGCACCTCGCCGGTCACCGCGATCTCAAGGCCGTCGAGCGGGCCCTCGACATAGAGCATGGTGATGCAATTGCCGAAGCCGTCGCGCCCCGCCCGCATGCGCGCGTCGCGATCGACATCGATCCGCCACTGAGCGACGGTCTGGTCATAGGTGTTCTGCGGGGTGAGCCGAAGCAACTGCACTAGCCGCGCCTGCGGCTCGCTGAAGCGGTATCGCGTGCGATGATCGATCGACAGCCGCATATCAAAGGAACTTGAACTGGCGGCCGATCGCCGCGTGGAGCATGTCGTTCTCGCGGATGAACGCCTCCAGATATTCGTGGAGCCCCGACGCGATCACCTCGCTGGACCGCGTTCGCGACACCCGGCTGCTCCGCATCCGCGCCATCCGGTCCGCCTCGCCGTGCTGCCCCGTCCGCTTGGCGAGCAGCCCCAGGATGTCGACCGTCTCCTCCGCGGACGCGGCAAGGCTGCGCGGCAGCTCGGCGCGCCCGATCAGCAGGTCGATGACGTTGGTTGGCTTCAGCCCTTCGCTGTAGAGCCAGCGATACGCGGTCACCGCCGACACCGTCTGCAGGATCGTCGTCCACTGGTCGCGGTCGACGATCCCGCCGACCTGCTCGCCCGCGGGCAGCAGCAGATGGTACTTTACGTCGACCAGCCGCGCGGTGTTGTCCGCGCGCTCGATCGCTTGCCCCAGACGAATGAACCAGGTGGTCTGGTTGCGCAGCATGCGGTGGATCGCGCCCTCGAACCCGCGGGTCTCGTCCTTGACCGCTTCGACCAGCGCCAGCGCGGCGGCGGTGTCCCGGACGTCGGCGCCGCCCTCGAACGCCAGCCACGCGCGATTGATCGCGGTCCACGCTTCGCGGGTCAGCGCGGTGCGCACCGCCTTGGCGTTGTTGCGCGCGCGGTCGATCGCATGGACTATCGAACCGGGGTGCGCGGCGTCGAGGGTCAGAAAGCGGACGACCGCCTCCTGGTTGTGCTTCTCGCCATACGCCGCGAACGCCGCCTCGGTATCGGTGACCGCAAGCGCCGACGCCCAGGCCGCCTCGCCGGCGGGGCGCGAGGAGAGCGCGTCCAGGCGGACGGTCGCCTCAACGAGACGCGCGATGAAGTCTGCGCGCTCGAAGTAGCGCCCGAGCCAGTAGAGAGAGGATGCCGTGCGGCTCAGCATGCGATCCTCCCCGCACGCGGGGAAGGATACCGTCGGCGAAGCCGATGGTGGAGGGGCGTCGCCGCAAGCGACTCGCCCAGCATAGAGGTCCCTCCACCACCCGCTTCGCGGGCGGTTCTCCTCCTTGTTTCGGGGAGGATCACAACCTCATCCCCTGCGTCTGCGTCATTCCGCCCATCGTCTGAGCCTGCCGCCCGGACCCATCGTCGACCAACACGAAACTGTCCTTCGTCCCCCCGCCCTGGCTCGAGTTCACAACAAGCGACCCTTCGCGCAGCGCGACGCGGGTTAGGCCGCCGGGCACCACCTGCACCCCCTTCGACCCCGTCAGCACGAACGGCCGGAAATCCACATGCCGCGGCGCGAGCCCGCTCTCAGCGAGCGTCGGCACGGTCGACAGCGCCAGCGTCGGCGGCGCGATGTAGCGGTGCGGCTCGGCGACCAGCGCGGCGCGGAAGCGCTCGATCTCCGCCTTTGACGCGGTCGGTCCGACGAGCATGCCGTAACCGCCCGAGCCATCGACCAGCTTGACCACCACCTCGCTCAAATTGTCGAGGACGTAGCTCAGCGCCTGCGGCTCGCGGCACCGCCATGTCTCGACATTGGGCAGCTTGCATTCACCGCCCGAGTAGAAGCGCACGATCTCGGGCATGTAGCTGTAGATCGCCTTGTCGTCGGCGATGCCGTTGCCCGGCGCATTGATGATCGCGACATTGCCCGCCGCATAGGCCGCGATCAGCCCCGGCACGCCCAGCATCGAATCGGGCCTGAACACGAGCGGATCGAGGAAGTCGTCATCCAGGCGGCGATACAGCACATCGACGCGCTTCAGCCCGCCGACCGTGCGCATGTAGACGATATCGTCCTTCACCACGAGATCGCCGCCCTC
>SXHP01000316.1 GCA_005773165.1 Sphingomonadales bacterium
GCCCGCCGCAGCTTCCAGTTCTCCAAGCGCTAAGCGGGCGGCCTCGGATAGCGCAAGCTATCCGAGGACTCGCCACGGCGGTCGGCGGGGGCGGCGCAGCCGTCCACGTCCGACGGCGTGGCGTCCCACCGCTGTTTACAAGAGGGCGGTCCCGCAACGGGCCGCCCTTTCGCGCATCTAGGCCGCCCGCAGCAGCGCCGCCGTCGCGCCATGCTCCGCGGCGAGCACCCGCTCGACATAGGCCCGCACGGCCGCGGGCGTGATCGGCGGATTGTCACGGTCGTAGGACGGACCTGTAGGGATCAACGGCCGCAACAGCCGCCGCCGGTTCTCGGCCGAGACCAGGTCGAGAAGCGCGGATACGCCGACGCGGTTCGCCGTTCCCGCGACATGCTCGACCAGCGCGCCGTCATGCACCGACCACAAGGCGGCCCCGGACAGATCGGCCGAGCGCAGCGCAGCGAGGCGGCAGGGGGCGGCCACCAGCGCGACCCGGTCGAAATGGCGGGCATAGGTCTTCAGCTTAGCAGGCGCATCGTCCACCGGGTCGTCGGGGGCGCTGATCGCGAAGCCGATCCATTCGTCCGCCCATACCGCCAGATCCGCCCGCACGCCGCTCGCGCCGAGCGGGAGATAGCCCGCCAGCACCGATACCCGCGCCTCGGCCGCGCGCAGCGTGTCGAGGATCACCCGCTCGATGTCGTACCGGTCGATCGCTTCCGTCATGCGGCCACAGTGCCGCCAGGCGATTGAGGAAGCGTTAGCGCATTGGGCTGACCGGCGCTGGGTCCGTCGCCTACATCCGCACCACCGTCGTGCCCAGCCGCTCCGCCTCCTCCGCGTCATGCGTGACCAGCAGGATCGGCAGCCCCGCCTCGTCGCGCACCCGTTCGAGGCCGCGCATCGCCTCCTCCCGCCGCGCGCGGTCGAGCGAGGCGAGGGGTTCGTCGAGGAGGAGGAAGCGGGCGTCGCTGAGCAGCGCGCGTCCGATCGCGGCCCGGCGCGCCTCGCCCCCCGACAGCGTCCGCGGCCAGCGGTCGAGCAGGTGGGCGATGTCGAGCATCCGCGCGGTGGCCTCCAGCCGCTCGTCCGACCGCGCGCCGTAGAGCAGATTGGCGCGGACCCGCAGATGCGGGAACAGCCGCGGCTCCTGGAACACATAGCCGGCGCCGCGGCGCTCCGAGGGCAGGTCGACGCCGCCGCCGAACAGGGCGGCGCCGCCGACGCGCACATGCCCGCGGTCCGGGCGGAGCAGCCCTGCGACCATGTCGAGCACGCTGGTCTTGCCCACGCCCGACGGCCCGAACAGCACCGTCGCGCCCGCGCCGGTCTGGAAGCAGGCGCGCACCTCCGCGTCGCCGCGGCGCAGCGTCACGTCGACGTCAAAGGACATGCACGCCCCGGGCCGAGCGCCGCGCCAGCGCCTCCGAGACGATCAGCGCCAGCAGGCTGAGCAGCACCGACACCGCCGCCAGCCGCCATACCGTCGCCTCCCCGCCGGGCCGCTGAAGCGCGGCGTAGATCGCGAGCGGCAGCGTCTCGGTCTCCCCCGCAACGTTGGAGACGGAGGTGAGTGTCGCGCCGAACTCCCCGACCGAGCGCGCGAAGCCGAGCACCAGCGCCGCCAGCACCCCCGGCATCGCCAGCGGCACGGTGATCGTCCGGAACACCCGCGCGGGCGATGCGCCCAGGGTTCGCGCGGCCTGCTCCAGCCGCCGGTCGACGCCCTCCAGCCCCAACCGGATGCCGCGCACCATCAGCGGCAAGGCCATGACCCCCGCTGCGATCGCCGCGCCGGTCCAGCGGAACAGCACGCCCCCCGACAACGCGCCCAGCGGCCCCGACGGCGCGAAGGCGAGCAGCAGCGCCCAGCCGGTCACCACCGGCGGCACGACCAGCGGCAGGTGGACGACCGCGTCAAGCAGCACCCGCCCCGGAAACCGCGTCCGCGCCAGCAGCCAGGCGAGCGCGAACGCCACCGGCAGCGTCCCCGCGCACGCCGCCCCGCCGACGAGCAGCGACAGCCGGACGATCCCCCATTCCTCCGGGGACAGGATCACGGGGCGGTGAAGCCGTGCCGCGCGAGGGTGCTCCGGCCGGCGGGCGAAAGCAGGAACCGCCGGAAGTCCTCGCCGCCACGCCCTCGCAGCCGCGCGATCGGATAGCGGATGCGCGGGTGAGTCCACCCCGGAAACACCCCCGCGACGCGGACGCGGCGGCTCGCCCGCGCGTCGGTCGCGTAGACGATGCCGTAGGGCGCCGCGCCCCGCTCGACCAGCGCCAGCGCGGCGCGGACGTTCTCCGCGCGCACCGCCCGCGGCCGCACCTGGTCCCACGCCCCCAGTCGCACCAGCGCCGCCCGCGCATAGCGCCCCGCGGGAACCGACCCCGGGTCCGCCATCGCCACCGGCCCCGAGGCCAGCACCTGCCCGAGCGTGCCGAGCGTCAGCCGCGTGGGGTTTCCCCGCGCAGCGACCACCACCAGCCGGTTCCCCGCCAGGTCCGCCCGCGTCCCCGGCGCCAACAAGCCCCCCCGCGCCAGCACGTCCATCCATTCCTCGTCCGCCGACACGAACAGGTCCGCCCGCGCGCCGCTGAGCACCTGCCGCGCCAGCGCCGAGGACGCCGCGAACGACAACACCGGCCGCGCATGTCCCCGCTTCGCCCAGACATCCGCCGCTTTGCCAAGCGCATCCTGCAGGCTGGCGGCGGCGAGGACGAGCGGCGGGCGCGGCTGTGCAGCCCCAGGAGCGGCGAGAAGAAGCAGCGCTGCGAGCAGGCGGAGCATGACCGTCATCGTACCGCCGCGCGACGCCGAGGCATAGCGGCAGTCCGGCCCGACGTTGACACTGGTTGACACGTAGCGATCGGGTCGATCGTGCGTGAGGACGGACTGGAGAACACGCGGAGGTCGCATGGTCGGCGGTGTCGCGCCGAGGCCCGCGAGGCGAAGACGTTGACACTCGTTGACACGCAAGCGGGGCCGACCGGCATCCCCCGAAGCGGCGCGACGTTGACACTGGTTGACACGTGAACGCTGGGACGACGAACCCGCAGAGCGGCAGACGTTGACACTGGTTGACGCGTGAGCGCGCCTCGCCCGAACCGCGGAATGCGCCGCGTGGCGGTGATCGGAAGGCGCGAGGTCGTCATGGGCGCGGTGTGCCGGACGGCGCGTGTGTAGGACAGATCGAATCCGCGCATCGCTCGCAAGGATGGGCGCGCCTCAGAAACGATCCTGACGGCGTGTTTCAACTTTGTCACCCCAAGGTCGACGCGGCCGGTCTCGCCGGCGACGATGCCCAAGGCTTCGTCTACCCGCGCGATCGGCTCGCTCCGGTGCTTGATCTCGACTACGAGCGGCCGCCGCTTGTGCGAACGGCGGGGCGGGCGGACGTGCCCGGCCGATCGGCGTCAATGCCGGAAGCTTCAAGGCGACCTTGGCGCGCAGCAAGTCGGGCTCCAACAGCGGCTTGACGGCGTCAGTCAGGGGTATTCCCGCCGGGCGTGGGTGACGGACAAGACTTCGATCGCGTCGGCCGTCACCCGGTAAACGAGGACGTAGTTGGGGTGAACCACAGCTTCACGCGTACCGGGAACTCGCCCCGTCCGGTACATGTACGGAAACTGCGGCAGCCGTTCCGCGCAGTGATGGATCGCAGCCTGCAACCGATCCGCCGCCGCCTCGTTGCGGTCGGAGATATAGTCGATGATGGCCCTTAGTTCCTGGCGAGCGCTCTGACGCCAGATCAGGGTCAGCACGTACGGCGCGAGCGCTTTGACTCTATGATCGCCCGCACCTCGGCCATGACCTCATCATGCGGAACGCCCGGCCGAGTATCGGCGAGCGACGCCTCCACCTTGCGCCTGAACCAGGCGTCGTAGGAGGCGGCCTGCTCCTCGGTCTCGAATTCGGACACGATGGGCGAAAGCGCGTTCATGGTGCGCAATGTAGCGGGGTATGACGGGCGCGCAAGCCGGCGCGCGCGGAGCCCGTGCTCCGCGCCTGCCTTGCAGGCAGTCGAAGGGCCTTGTCGTCGTCCGGCGCGACGCTGATCTTCGTCCAACTCCCGGGTCGCGTTGCGATCCGCTCCCTGGTCTCAGCCTTCATCCCCCATCCTGAGCGCGGCGATGAAC
>SXHP01000317.1 GCA_005773165.1 Sphingomonadales bacterium
CACGTCACGTCGAAGATCGATTCGCGCACCATCCTGGGCGAACAGGGCGCCGACCAGCTGCTGGGCCGCGGCGACATGCTCTACATGCCCGGCGGCAAGGGCATCATCCGCGTCCACGGCCCCTTCGTCAGCGACGACGAGGTCCACGCGGTCGCGGATCACTGGCGCGGCCAGGGCCAGCCCGACTACATCTCTTCGGTCACCGAAGAGCCCGAGGACGGCTTCGCGCTGGAAGGCGCCCCGACCGGCGAGGATTCGGCGGAGGACCAGCAATATCGCGCCGCGATCCAGCTGGTGTGCGAATCGCAGAAGGCGTCGACCTCCTGGCTCCAGCGCCAGCTCCGCATCGGCTACAATTCCGCGGCCCGCCTGATCGAGCGGATGGAGAAGGACGGCATCGTCGGCCGCCCCGACCACGTCGGCCGCCGCGAAGTCCTCCGCGACGCCGAGGGCCACGCGATCTAGGTTCAGCGCGCGTTCAACGCCCCAAGGCGATGGGACTCGCGTTCAGGAGATATCGATGTTCGGTTCGCGTGCCTTTCTCGCCCCCATTGCGCTCGTCGCTGCGGCGCCCGCCGTCGCCCAAACGGGCGATCTCGCCGCGGTGCAGGCGCATCTGCGCTCGGTCGAGACGATGACCGCGGGGTTCACCCAGACCGACCGCAACGGCAAGGTGCTGACCGGCACGCTGACGCTCAAGAAGCCTGGCCGGATCCGCTTTCAATATGAGAAGGGCGTGCCGATCCTGATCGTCGGCGACGGCAAGGCGCTGTGGTTCCTCGATTACTCGGTCGGGCAGAAGCAGCGGTGGCCGATCGGCAATTCGCCGCTCGGCGTGCTGCTCGATCCGACCCGCGACCTGTCCCGGTTCGCGAAGGTCGTGCCGGGCGGCGACAGCCGCCTGGTCTCCATCGAAGCGAGCGATCCCAAGCACCCTGAATACGGCCGCATCACCCTGGTCTTCGCGCGGCAGCCGACCGCGCCGGGAGGTCTGATGCTGCAAGGCTGGGTCGCGCTCGACAGTCAGGGCAACCGGACGACGATCCGCTTGTCCGACCAGCGCTTCGGCATTCCGGTCGCCGACAATAGCTTTCGCTTCAACGAACCGCGCAGCCCGACACGCCGCAATTGAGCCGATCATTCATCGGCGCGACAGGTTCGGCCGGTTAGGGGCTCGCTCGCGGATGTGAGGCGTTCGGGATTTCCCCCCTGTTGCCCGGACGTTACTTATGTCCTGCCTGCGTGACGAACGCCAGGTCGGCCCTCGCTCCATGCCCCCGGAGCGGGGGCCTTTCTGCGCAGTGCGGCTTGCGCCAACCTGGCGCAAGACTCGCCCAAGCACGGCCGACGGGCGCAGCCCGATCGACGACGCGGCTTTGCCGCGGCGCGTCTCGGCGCTAAGCGACCTCTCGTGAAGATCGCCTCCTGGAACATCAACTCCGTCCGTTTCCGCATCGCCATCGTCGAGCGCTTTCTCCGCGAGGCCTCCCCCGACATCCTGTGCCTGCAGGAGACCAAGGTGGTCGACGCCGACTTCCCCGCCGACGCCTTCCGCGCGCTCGGCTATGAGCACGTCGTCGTTCACGGCCAGCGCATGCACCACGGCGTCGCGATCCTCAGCCGCGTGCCGCTGATCGAGGACGACCGGTTCGACTGGCAGGCGAATTGCGAGGCGCGGCATGTCGGCGTCCGGCTGCCGAACGGGGTACGGCTGGAGAACGTCTACGTCCCCGCGGGCGGCGACGTGCCCGACCGCGAGGTCAACCCCAAGTTCGGCCAGAAGCTCGATTTCGTCGAGCGGATGACGCGGTGGTCGGAGGCGCTCGATTGCCCATCGATCCTGGTCGGCGACCTCAACATCGCGCCGCTGCCCAGCGACGTGTGGAGCCACAAGGCGCTGCTGAAAGTGGTCAGCCACACGCCGGTGGAGGTCGAGGCGCTCGAGCGGCTCAGGCGCTCGAACACCTGGGTCGATCTCGGCCGCCGCTTCCACCCGGCGCCGGCGCGGCTGCATACGTGGTGGAGCTATCGCTCGCCCGACTGGACCAAGAACGACCGCGGGCGGCGGCTGGATCACCAATGGGCGACCGCGGGCGTGGCGGGGACGGCCGTGTCGCACACCGTGTTCGAGGACTGCCGGAGCTGGCTGCAGCCGTCGGACCATGTGCCGATCCTGACCGAGTTCGCCTGGTGAGCGACCCGCGGGCGGCGGCGCGCGCGATTGACGCTTTGCGCCGGGGGTGGCCCGTCATGGTCGGCGAACTGACGGTGCTCGCGGTCGAGACCGGAGACGCCGGGCGGCTGCTCGCGTTCGATCCGGGAGGATCGGCGGACGTGCTGATCTCGGCGGGACGGGCGGCGACGTTGAAGCTCGCCAATCAGATCGAAGCCGCCGATCCGGACGCGCCGGTGCTCGTCGAGCGGGCCCCCTGGATCGACTTCGACGGCGCGGTCGCGCTGGCCGATCCGCAGCTCGACCTGGCGACCCCGCTCAAGGGGCCGTTTCGAGCGCTGCCGATCCCCGATCCGGTAGCCGCTTCGGCGGCGCTGCGCTTGGCGCGGATCGCGGGGCTGCTGCCCGCGTTCTTCGTCGGCGGGCGGGACCCCCAAGTCGAAGTCGCGCCAGACGACATCGACGCGCACGAGGATGCGACGCGGCTCGCCATCGCCACGCGCGCGCGGCTGCCGGTCGCGGGGGCGGAAGATGCCGAGATCGTCGCGTTCCGGTCGCCGGAGAGCGCCGACGAGCATGTGGCGCTGCTGATCGGGCGGCCGACCGGCGCAGCCCCGCTGGTGCGGCTGCACAGCGAGTGCCTGACCGGCGACGTGCTCGGCAGTCTGAAGTGCGACTGCGGGCCGCAGCTCCAGGCGGCGGTCCGGCGGATCGCGGCGGAGGGCTGGGGCGTCCTGCTGTATCTGCGGCAGGAGGGGCGGGGGATCGGGCTGGTCAACAAGCTGCGCGCGTACCGGCTGCAGGATCAGGGGTTCGACACGGTCGACGCCAACACCAGGCTGGGCTTTGCGGTCGATGCGCGCGATTTCGGGGTGGCGGCGCGGATGCTGCAGCTGCTGGGACAGGATCGGGTGCGGCTGCTGACCAACAATCCGAACAAGGTCGCGGGGCTGTCCGCCGCGGGGATCGAGGTGATCGAGCGGGTCGCGCATCTTGTTCCGCCGAACCCCCACAACCAGGCGTATCTGGCGACCAAGCGCGACCGGACGGGGCACCAATTCTGACGGGGCGCGGCGAAAGGAGAGGCTAAGGAGAGGCGAAAACGCACGCTTGCGCGTACCGGCCAGAACCGAAGTTGTCGAAGTTTGCGCATGTCCGTATCATTCGCGGTCGCCGATCGGCATGCGCCCATGGGGCCGATCGACGGCGATCGTTTCCGTCTTCACCGATTTGAGAAAGAGCTGCCCAGGGGCGAGCGGCATCATGCACGATCCGCCGCTGTAGGACAGCGTGTGTCAGACGAGCAGAGCCGCGACCTCGTCGAAGTTCCCTGCGATCGCATCGACGCCGAGCGCGCGGAGGCGGTCCGCATGGCCGACGCCGCAATGCGTCCCGGCGCACAGCCCGATGACATAGGCCCCGCTGGCGACCGCGCCGGTCGCGCCGACGGGCGAGTCCTCGATGATCGCGATGCGCTCGATGGGGACGCCGAGCGCTTGCGCTGCATGGAGGTAGAGGTCGGGTGCAGGCTTGCCGCGCTCGACATGCTCGCGCCCTGAATAGAGGTGGTCGCCGAAGGCGTCGCGCAGGCCGATGTGGCGCAGGTGGCGGTCGATCCAGCGGGTCGCACTCGACGAGACGATCGCGCGGGGGAGCGCGGGCGGGAGCGCGCTGACGAAGGCGACCGCGCCCGCGACCGCCTCGATCCCCTCGGCCATCGCGCGTGCGTCCTCGGCCTCGCGCGCTTCGTGAAAGCCTTGCGGAAGCGTCGTGCCGATGCGGCGCTTGATCGCGGCGAGGAAATCGGGCCCGGCGAGCCCCATGAAATGCTCCATCGATTCCTCAGGGCTCGTCGGGTGGCCTGCAGCGCTGAGGAAGTCGGCGATCTGGCGGTTGCCCGCGTACTCGCTTTCGATCAGGACCCCGTCGAAGTCGAACAGCAGCGCGTCGAACTTCATGCCGCGCCGCCTTGCGCCCGTGCTCCGAACAGCGCGCTGCCGACGCGGACGTGGGTCGCGCCGAGGGTGATCGCAGTTTCGAAATCGTCGGACATGCCCATGCTGAGGCCCGCGAGGCCGTGGTCGCGGGCGAGCTTGGCGAGGAGCGCGAAATAGGGGGCGGCTTCGACGTCCGCAGGAGGAACGCACATCAGGCCGATGACGGGGAGGTCGCGGGCGGCGGAGAGGAGCGCGGGAAGGTCGGCGACAGCGCAGCCGCCCTTCTGCGGTTCCTCGCCGATGTCGACCTGGATGAAGCAGGGCGGACGTTTGCCGCTCTTGTCCATCGCGCGGGCGAGCGCGGTGACGAGCGACGGGCGGTCGACCGAGTGGATGACGTCGAACAAGGCGACTGCGTCGTCGGCCTTGTTCGACTGAAGCTGGCCGACGAGGTGGAGGACGACGTCGGGATGGCGTTCGCGCAAGGGCGGCCATTTGGCTTGCGCCTCCTGAACGCGGTTCTCGCCGAAGTGGCGGTGGTTGGCGGCGAGGAGGGGTTCGATCGCTTCTGGGGGGTGGTTCTTGGAGACGGCGATGAGGGTGGTGGCGTCGGGCTCGCGGTTGGCGAGGCGGGCGGCCTTGGCGATGCGGGTTTGGACGTCGAGGAGGGCGGGGTGCATGCGGAGCGCTTAGCGCGTGATGCGCTGCGCGGTAACCCCAGCTTCCCCGTCACCCCGGACTTGTTCCGGGGTCCAGGGTTGGGCTGGGCTTTGTGCTGCATTGTCGAGGCCATCGCCCAGCCGCACCCTGGACCCCGGCACGAGGCCGGGGTGACGGGGGATGGTACGGACTTGCTTCGAATTTTGTCGTTCTGCACACCATGCCTCCCATGAGAGAGCGTATCCCCACCGTCTACATTTTGGCGACCGGCTTCTACGGCACCCTGTACACCGGCGTGACCCCGAACCTCGTCGGACGGATGATGCAGCACCGGGCGGGTGCGTTACGCGGGTACACCAAGAAGTATTCGGTCATGCGCCTCGTCTATTACGAGGTCGCCGACACGATGGAGGTCGCGATCCGGCGTGAGAAGCAGGTCAAGCGATACAAGCGCGAGTGGAAGCGCAATCTGATCGAGCGGCAGAACCCGGCGTGGAACGACCTTGCGGTGGGGTTGGGTCTTGAGCCGCTGGCGGAGTTGCGTCCGGCGGCCCAAGCGTCGCAAGCCAGCGACGAAGTACCTCGTCACCCCGGCCCCGTGCCGGGGTCCAGCGAGCCGCAGGCGATGCCGCCAGAAGCGCGGACGGCATCGCCCGCCGAACCCTGGACCCCGGAACAAGTCCGGGGTGACGGGGGACGCGGGTGAGGCGTTGTCCAACCCAATGGCTGATGACCGACGAGCGAATGGGCGACGCGCTGTGGGCGGCGTTGCGCCGGGTGCCGCCGGGCGGGGGGGTAGTGTTCCGGCATCTCGCGACGCCGCGGGCCGAGCGGCTGGCGCTGTTCCGGCGGGTGCGGCGGGTGGCAGTGGCGCGGCGGCTGACGTTGGTCGTGGCGGGGGAGCGGCTGCCCTGGGCGGCGCGGCATGGCGGCCCGCGGCCGGTGACCGCCCCGGCGCATGACCGGCGGGAGGCGATCGCGGGGGTGCGGCGCGGCGCGCGGGTGCTGTTCGTGTCGCCGGTCTTCGCGACGCGAACGCATCCGGGGGCGAAGGGGCTGGGCGTGGGGCGGGCTTGGGCGGTGGTTCGGGGGTTGCCGGTAGCGGCGGTGGCGCTGGGGGGAATGGATGCGCGGCGGTGGCGGAGATTGCGTGGGCTTGGGTTTGTGGGATGGGCGGGGATTGATGAATGGTATCGCTGATCTGGCCACAACTTTGGATCGTTGCTTGAATGGTCAAGTGAGCCGGTCTAGCTTTAGAAATGGTCTAAAGGCCTCATTTATTTCTTGTCTTAACCGTTCGAGTTCCACATAAGCTTCTTCAATTTGCCTATTTCTCCAATATAGCTGCTCCTCAGCTGATTTATCATTATACGTTGTCAAGTTCATTCCCATCGCCTCTTCCGCGTATGAGAAGACGGCTCTAATCTTCGTGGCAGCGTTCGCATCGAATAAGAACCATGATCCAGCTGTATTCTTGAATGATACGTCAAGAAGTTCTTTTGTTAGACGTCGCTGCTTGCCCGCCTCGATGATAGAGATAGTCGTTTCGTATACACCGAAGCGCTTGTCCCAGAGCTCGTGCTTGAGCTTCGATCGTGCAATCTTCATTTGTTGATAGGCGATCCATGCGCCTAAGGCCGTCACCAGCGGTACGGAGAGCCCCTGAAGCCATACGATCCAGACAGGAACGTGAGTCGCCATCGCTCGCCTTTACGACGCCCTTATCGGACACACCAAGTTCCTGCTTCGGCTTAGGTGCTTTTGAACGCTATACGCAGAGTGAACCAGGCGACATATGGCCGACCACCGCCCCGCCTGATTTCTTTAACTGGATTGGCGGTGATCAAAGTCGGTTGAGCTAAAACCTGAACGCCGTTCCCAGATACACCGCCTGGCTATCCCGCCGGTCGTCCGCCAGCCGCGCCAGCCGCTCGCGGTCGGTGCGGTAGCGGACGCCAGCGGTGACGTCCAAATTGCGGGTCAGCTTGTACGAGCCGCCGACGTCGACCGAATAGCTCGGCACGCCTTCGATCATCCGCGGTGCGCCGTCCAGCGGGCGGTCGGCGGCGGCCTTGACCTGGGCGCCGAAGCGCTTGCCGGTGTAGCTCAGGCCCAGATCGAACGCCTCGCGGCTGCCCGGTTGGAGCCCCGCGTCGATCCGCTTGACGTCGCCCTGGACCGCGAAGCGCTTCCAGCCGACCGCGACGCCGAGATTGTAGGCGATCGGGGCGAGGCCGACGGTCGCGGCGGGCTCGGCCGCAGCGATGGCGCGGGCGCCCGCGACCCGGTTCGAGCGGGCGCGGACCGCGACGGTGATCGCGCGGTTGCCGGTGCGGGTCTGCGCGGGGGTGAAGCGGAAGCCTTCGTCCGCCAGTCCCGAACGCGCGAAGATCGCGGCGAGGCGGGGATCGGCCGCGGCGGGGGTGAAGGCGCCGCCGAGACGCGCAGGCGGCGCGGCGCGCGGGGC